>DASSQL010000275.1:0-2067 GCA_035702525.1 Ornithinibacter sp.
CTGGGCGATCGGGCTCCAGACGATCTGGCTGATGCCGAGCTCGGTACACGTCGGCACCACCTCGTCCTCGATGACCCGCCACAGCATCGAGTACTGCGGCTGGCTCGAGATCAGCTGCACGCCGAGGTCCTTGGCCAGCGCATGACCGGCGCGGATCTGCTCGGCCGTCCACTCGCTGACGCCGATGTAGAGCGCTTTGCCCTGCCGCACGACGTCGGCGAACGCCTGCATCGTCTCCTCGAGCGGGGTCTCGGTGTCGTACCGGTGCGCCTGGTACAGGTCGACGTAGTCGGTCTGCAGGCGGGTCAGCGAGCCGTTGATCGACTCCATGATGTGCTTGCGCGACAGTCCGGTGTCGTTCTTCCCGCCGGGGCCGGTGGGCCAGTAGACCTTCGTGAAGATCTCCAGGCTCTCGCGCCGCTCGCCCTTGAGGGCCTCGCCGAGCACGGTCTCGGCCTTGGTGTTGGCGTAGACGTCGGCGGTGTCGAAGGTGCTGATGCCGTGGTCGAGGGCCGCGCGCACGCACTGGGTCGCGATGTCGTTCTCGACCTGCGAGCCGTGGGTCAGCCAGTTGCCGTAGGTGATCTCGGAGATCTTGAGTCCGCTGTTGCCGAGGTATCGGTAGTCCATTGGTCCACCGTATGCCGGGCCGGCCGCCGCCCTGTCTCCGCGGCCCGCACCATCCTGCGATGGCGGGACGTCGTCGAACCTCGGACGGCCCCGGGGACCGCTGCGGCCCGGACCCTCGGCGTCACGCTCCCGGCGTCAGCCGCCCGGCGAGCCCGGTGACGACGGCCTTGGCGCCGGCCGCCGCCGAGGCCAGCCCGCCGCCCTGCCCGCCGGCCCAGGCCGGGTCGCCGGGCATCGGGCCCAGCGGGTCGCGCTCGGCGGGAGGCAGGCTCTCGTCCGGCTCGGCCAGCGCGCGGGCGAACGACTCCTCGACCTCCAGGAGCTCGTGGTCGTGCGGCAGCAGGTCGTACGTCCAGTCGACGTCGTGGCAGATCATGTCGTGGCGCAGGCTCTCGACGAGCGCCTCGACGGTCGTGCCGGGGACGTCGGTGATGGCGCCGGCGAGCGTGCCGACGAGGTCGGTCGGCAGCCCGGGGACCACGACCTGCGGGCGGCTCAGCCCCGCGACCCCCGCGTACACGTCGAGAAGGCGGGTGTACGGCATCCGCTCGGGTCCTCCGACGTCGTAGGAGCGTGACTCGGACTCCACGTGCAGCGCACCGGCCAGCGCCTCGACCACGTCGACGACGGCGATCGGCTGCACCCGGCTGTCCATCCACGCGGGGATCGCCTGCACGGGCATCCGCTCGCTGATCTGGCGGACCACCTCGAAGCTGGTCGACCCCGACCCGCTCACGATCGCCGCGCGCAGGGTGATGGTGCGGATGCCGGAGCTCGCGCCGGTGAGGATGCGCTCGACCTCGAGCCGGGAGGAGATGTGCTCGGACAGCTCGTCCTCGGGCACGTCGGGCACCAGGCCGCTGAGGTAGACGATCGTGCCGACCCCGGCCATCGCGCACGAGTAGGCCATGTTCTCGGCCGACTCGCGGTCACGCACGGCGAAGTCCGCACCGCTCATCCCGTGGATCAGGTAGAACACGGCGTCGACGCCCTCCACCGCGGCGTCGACGGTGTCGACGTCGAGCACGTCCATCCGCACCAGCTCGACCTGGTCGGCCCACCAGCGGCCGCGGGCCTTGTCGAGGTTCGTGACGGCCGCGCGCACGGTGTACCCCTCGCGCAGCAGCCTCGGGATCAGCCGGCTGCCGACATAGCCGGTCGCGCCGGTGACGAGCACGGTTCTCGACGCGGCCGGTTGGCGGGGGGACGCGTCGAGGGATGGCATGCGCCAAACCTAGGTGTCCGACGAGCACCGACCGGCATGGCGGTGGTCAACCTTCGACAGGCTCCGGGGAGGAGCCGACGGAGATCGGTCAGGGGCCGACGTGCGGGCGCGGGGCCTCGTCCTTCTTGGGGGCGCGGCGACCCTGGAACCAGTCCCACAGCAGCGTCACGACGACGGCGCCGAAGATCGAGCCGATGATCCCACTGGGGCGC
>DASSQL010000276.1:0-4693 GCA_035702525.1 Ornithinibacter sp.
GCGGGTGGTCCTGGCACGGGACGGGGTTGCCGGAGGCTTCGTGGTGGTCATGGCTGCCACTGTCGACGGCACAACTGTGCCGCCGCTGTCATCCGTCCGTGGCGTCGCCATGATGGCACCGCGGTCGCGTTGCCGGACAACCGAACCCGTGCGTGCACGACATCCGATCGATGTTCGGCCTTGCGGTGCAACGGTTTTCGTGACCGGGAACACGGTCAAAGGCGGGACAGCGCTGTCGCACAGTCACGGCACAGCCCGAGTGGCGTCAATGGAGAGGTCAGCCCCACGACCACCGACCCAGGAGCCACCTCGTGAGCACCCTCACCTCCATCGGCATGGACCTCGTCGCGATCATCGTCCTCGTCTTCGGCCTCTACGTGCCGCGACACAACCGCCGCGACCTCGTCGTCGCCTTCCTCGGCGTGAACGTCGGGGTGATGGCCGTGTCCGCAGCCCTGCTCGACAGCGCCGTCACCGCCGGGCTCGGCCTGGGGTTGTTCGGCGTGCTGTCGATCATCCGGCTGCGGTCCGACGAGCTCGCGCAGCACGAGGTGGCCTACTACTTCAGCGCGCTGGCGCTCGGGCTGCTCGGTGGGGTGTCGGTGGGCCCGGTCTGGCTGAGCGCCACGCTGATGGCCGCGATCCTGCTCGCGCTGTGGGCCGGCGACAACCCGCGCCTGCTCTCGCGCAGCCGCCGCCAGGTGATGGTGCTCGACCGCGCCTTCGACCGGGAGCCCGCGATGGTCGCGCACCTCGAGGAGCGGCTCGGCGCGACGGTGCAGGGCGTCACCGTGCAGCGGGTCGACCACGTCAACGACGCGACCTGGGTCGAGGTGCGCTTCCAGCTGCCCAAGGGTGCGGATGCCGTGCCGTCGCCCCCCGCGGCCACCCCACGGTCCGCGCCACTCGCGCCCCCATCCGCAGCGACCGACCACGTCGCCGCGGCCGGCCGCAACGGCCAGGTGCGCAGCGGGTCCGCGCGATGAGCGCCGTGGCCGCACCGATCGGGGTCGCCTCCGACGCCCTGGCCGCCCTGCCGCCGATCGGCCTCGACGAGCTCGTCGAGCGCAGCGAGCTGCAGACCCGGATCGACCGCAAGTACGTCCTCGGCCCGGCCGGCGCCCTCGCCCTGGCCGCCCTGGCGCCGCCCGGAACCCGTGCGCTGGACATCGACGGGGTGCGCACCTTCGGCTACACCTCGGTCTACCTCGACACCCCCGAGCTGCTCGGCTACCACCTCGCGGCGCACCGGCGGCGGCGCCGGTTCAAGGTGCGCAGCCGGTCGTACGACGGCAGCGACCTGGCCTACCTCGAGGTCAAGACTCGCGACGGTGCGCACACCGTGAAGACCCGGCTCGAGGGCCAGCACGTGCGGGGCGACCGGCTGACCGAGCAGGGCCGCGCCTTCGTGGCCGACACCCTCGACGATGCCGGCATCGCCGCCGACGTGGTGCCGGCCCTCACCCCGGTGCTGCGCACGCGGTACCGCCGCAGCACCCTGCACCTGGCCGACGACGCCAGCCGGGTCACCGTCGACCGGGGGCTCACCTGGTTCCACACCGCGACCCGGTCGACGATCTCGCAGCCGGCGCTGGTGGTCGTCGAGACCAAGTCGGCGGGTGCGGTGTCCCCGATGGACCGCCTGCTGTGGTCGCGCGGGGTGCGGCCGACCCGGATCAGCAAGTACGCCACCGGCCTCGCGGCCCTCGACCCCGCCCTCCCCCACAACCGCTGGTCGCGCACCCTGCGCCGCCACTTCTGACCAGGAGACCACCATGAAGACCACCAGGATCACCGCCGCGATCAGCGCCGCCGCTCTCGCCGCCGTGCTCGCGGGCTGCGGCACCACCGACGCGACCACGGCGGCCACCGGCTCGACCACGTCGAGCACCTCGAGCGCCACGGCGGCGGCCGGCGCCTCGGTCACCGCGGTGCTGGCCGACGACCAGGAGTCGCACGCCACCGCTGACGACCTCGCCTACACCGAGGCCGACGTGGTCGACGTGACGCTGTCCGGCAGCACCGCCACGGCGAGCGGTGAGGGGGTGGAGGTCGACGGTGCGACGGTGACCATCACCGCGCCCGGCACCTACCGGCTCTCCGGCACCCTCGCCGGCCAGGTGGTCGTCGACACCCCCGCCACGGGGGACGTCCGCATCATCCTCGACGACGCGACCATCACCTCGACGACCACGTCGGCGATCGCGGTGACGGCCGCGGACGAGGCGGTCGTCATCCTCGCCGACGGCTCGACGAACAGCCTGACCGACGGCTCGTCGTACGGCGACGGCACCGGTGAGCCGAACGCGGCCCTGTACTCGGCCGCCGACCTGACCATCGCCGGGGACGGCGCACTCACCGTCACGGGGCGCTCGAATGACGGCATCGGCGCCCAGGACGGCCTGGTCATCTCCTCCGGCACCGTGACGGTGACCGCGAAGGACGACGCGATCCGCGGCAAGGACTACGTGCGCGTCGAGGGCGGCACGGTCACCGCGACGGGCACCGGCGGCGACGCCCTGAAGTCGGACAACGCGGAGGACGCCGACCGGGGGTACGTCGCGGTGCTCGGCGGCACGGTGCGGGCGACGGCCGGCGACGACGGCGTCTCCGCGGCATCCGACGCCGTGGTCGGTGGCGGCACGCTGACCATCTCGGCCGCGGGCGACGGCATCCACGGTGACGTCAGCGCGACCATCGGCGGCGGCACGACCACCGTGGCGAAGTCGGGCGAGGGCCTGGAGGCCAGGGTCATCACCATCGCGGGTGGGTCGCTCGCCATCACCAGCAGCGACGACGGCATCAACGGCTCGGACGGCTCGGGTGGGGGCGGGGGCGCCGGTGGTCCCGGCGGTGGCGGCAGCTCGGCCGTCGCCGGGGTCAGCGTCACCATCAGCGGCGGCACCACCACCATCGACGCGGGCGGCGACGGGCTCGACTCCAACGGCGACGCGACCATGACCGGCGGCACCGTCGTGGTCAGCGGCCCCACGAACGACGGCAACGGGGCGCTCGACGTCAACGGCACCTTCACGACCAGCGGGGGCACGCTCATGGCGGTCGGCTCCTCGGGGATGGCCGTCGCGCCGGACGCCGACTCCGAGCAGGGGTGGCTGGCCGCGACCTTCGACTCGGCCTACCCGGCCGGCACCGTCGTGCAGATCGCCTCGGGCGACACGGTGATCGCCACGTACACGGCCGACAAGAACTTCTCCTCCGTGGTCTTCTCCGGCGAGGCCATCACCTCGGGTCAGGAGTACACGGTCTACGTCGGCGGCAAGGCCGGCAGCACCGCCGTCGGCGGGATGACCCTCGGCGGCTCGACCTCAGGTGCGCCGAAGCTCGGCACGGTCACCGCAGGCCAGGCCCCGGCAGGACGCGGTCACTGACGGCCCTCGCCGCACGACGAGGTCGGCCGGTTCAGAGGTCCTCGACGAGCAGGCCGACCAGGTAGGCCAGCAGGTTGAGGCCGACGAACGCCGCGGAGAGCACGTAGAGGATGACAGCCGGCAGCTTCGCCCGGTCGTCACCTCGCGCCCGGGCCCGGTGCCAGAACCACGTCGCCAGGACCGCGGGGAGGCAGAACACGGCGGTGGCCAGCAGCAGGGTGGTCGTGGCGATCCACCAGGGCGCCAGCCCGACGCCGTCGTACCCGAGCAGGGTGCTCGTGCCCTCACCGACGACGAAGGCGAGCAGGAACGCGACCGGCGACGCGACGAGACAGGCCCACGCGAGCCGCACGTCGCGGTCGTCGCGGCCGCGGGGCTCCGTGGCCTGTGGCGGAGGAAGGATGCTGGGATCCATGGCGAGCCTCCTCGTGGAACGGCCCCGGGAGCCCGGGGCTCCACCCCCATCGTCCCGCCGGGGGCCGGGGGGCGACCCGGCCCTGTGACCCACCGATCAGGGCTCAGATCCGGGACGCGACCTCGGTGCCCTGGCGGATCGCGTGCTTGGCGTCGAGCTCGGCGGCGACCTCGGCCCCGCCGATGACGTGCACGGTCAGGCCGCGCTCCTCGAGGGCGTCGGCCACGGTGCGCACCGACTCCTGGCCCGCGCACACCACGACGCTGTCGACGGCGTAGGTGCGCTGCTCGACCACCGGCTCGGCGCCCTTCTCCGCGCGCGAGGCGACGGTGACGTGCAGGCCCTCGTCGTCGATCAGGTCGTACGACACGACACCGGTCACCTGCTCGACGCCCTTGGCCTTGAGCGCGGCCCGGTGCACCCAGCCCGAGGTCTTGCCCAGGCCCTTGCCGATCGAGCTGGACTTGCGCTGCAGCAGCACCACGTAGCGGGGGCTCGGCTCCGGCTGCGGCCGGGTCAGCCCGCCACGGGTGTCGGCCGGGTCCCCCACGCCCCACTCGGCCTTCCACGCGTCGACGTCCAGAGCTGCGGAGCGGTCGGTGGTGAGGAACTCGCTGACGTCGACCCCGATGCCCCCGGCGCCCACGACGGCCACCCGGGCACCGGCGGTGCGCTCGCCGCGGACCAGCTCGGCGTAGGTCATGACCATCGGGTGGTCGATGCCGGGGATGGCCGGCATCCGGGGCACGACGCCGGTGGCGACGACGACCTCGGTGAAGCCGGCGTCGACGAGCTCGTCGGCCTCGACCTTGCGGCCGAGGTGCACCTTGACCCCGCTGAGGTCGAGGCGCCGGGTGAAGTAGCGGATCGTCTCCGCGAACTCCTCCTT
>DASSQL010000277.1:0-6345 GCA_035702525.1 Ornithinibacter sp.
ACCGGGAGGTGCAGCTGGCCGAACACGGCGTCGACCATCGAGTCGAGCAGCGCCTCCTTGCCCGCGACGTGGTGGTACAGCGACATCGCCTCGACGCCCAGGCGCCCGGCCAGGGCCCGCATCGACAGGGCGGCCAGGCCCCGCTCGTCGGCGAGCGCCATCGCCTCGTCGACCACGCGGTCCCGGCTCAACGGGGTGCGGTTGGGTGCGGGGCGGGTGGACGGCATCCGGGCTCCTCGGGGGTCGGTCGAGATCGGGTCTTGCCACATCTTACGGTGTAAGGCTATGGTGACTCGAATCCAGTCGAACTTACAGCGTAAGGAAGCATCATGAAGGCCATCGTCCAGGACCACTACGGCACCACCGACCAGTTGCGCCTCGACGAGGTGCCCGACCCCGTCGCGGGCCCCGGCGAGGTGCTGGTGCGCGTCGGCGCCGCCGGCGTCGACCGCGGCACCTGGCACGTCATGACCGGCCGGCCGCTCGCGGCCCGGCTCGCCCTCGGCCTGCGGGCCCCGAAGGACCGCACCCCGGGGCGCGACGTCGCCGGCACCGTCGTGGCGCTCGGCGAGGGCGTCACCGAGTACGCCGTCGGCGACGCCGTCTACGGCACCGCCCGCGGCTCGTTCGCCGAGCTCGCCGTCGTGCCCCTCACCCGGCTGGCCCGGCGACCCGCCAACCTCTCCGTCGAGGAGGCGGCGGCCGTGCCGGTCTCGGCGTTGACCGCGCTCCAGGCCGTGCGCGCCGGCGGCGTCAAGGCCGGCGACCGGGTGCTCGTCATCGGGGCGTCCGGCGGCGTCGGCTCCTACGCCGTGCAGCTCGCCGTCGACCTCGGCGCGCGGGTCACCGGCGTGTGCGGCCCGGCCAAGGCCGAGCTGGTGCGCTCACTCGGCGCCGAGCGCGTCGTCGACCACACGACGACGCCGCTCGACACCCTCGGGGAGCACTTCGACGTCGTGCTCGACATCGCCGGCCACCGGTCGGTGCGGCTGCTGCGCGGCCTGCTCACCGAGCGCGGCTGCCTGGTGGTGGTCGGCAGCGAGAACGAGGGTCGCTGGCTCGGCGGCCTGCAGCGCGCGATGGGTGCGGCCCTGCTGTCGCCCTTCGTCAAGCAGCACCTCGTGATGCTGATGTCAAAGGAGAACGGCGCCGACCTGGCGGCCCTCACCGCGGTGATCGAGCGTGGGGCCGTGCGTCCCGCGGTCGAGCGCACCTTCCCGCTCGACCAGGCCGCCGCGGCCATCGACCACGTCAGCAGCGGGCAGGCCCGGGGCAAGGTCGTCGTCACCGTCGCCGGGAGCGCGGAGCCGGGTGCCCAGTCGGTCGCCGGGGCAACCACCTCGGCACCCGACAACAGGTGACCTGGCAACTGGGTGCTCCGGTGGTCGCCGGGGCAGCCACCTCGGCACCCAACTCCGGTCAGGGCAGCTGCTCGAGCAGGTACGACACGGCGTCGGTGGCCGACCAGCCCTGCGGGTGCCGCCGGCCGAGCTCCTCCACGCCGGCGAGGTCCTCGCCGAGCGTGACGAGCGCGGCCTCGTCGTAGCCGTCCTTGCGGTGCTGGCCCAGGCCGATGGTGGCGGTCAGCCCGTTGCACAGGCACTTGCGACCCACGGTGTCCTCGACACTGCCGCCCTTCTTCACGTACATGTGCACCGGCTCGCCCGCGCACCGGAAGCCCACGCTGCCGTTGGCGCGCTCGTAGGGTTGGCGCAGGTAGGACAGGTCGCACAGCCGCTCGCGCGACTCGTAGACCTCGGCCTGGCTGACCGTGCCCTGGAGCTGCACGACCTTGAACGGGAAGCCGGTCGGGCTGGCCCGCGGGTCGTTGCGCACGGTGAGGTCACCGGCCCGCAGCCGGTCGAGCGCGAGGTCGCGGGCGGCATCCGTCAGGCCTGACTCGGCGCACAGCGCGAACAGGGTGCCCACCTGGACGCCGACGGCGCCGGCCTCGACCGCGGCGGCCACCTGCTCGGGGGTGCCGTACGCGCCGGCCATCCAGAACGGCAGGCCGATGGCGGCCATCTTGGTCAGGTCGGCCTCGTCGCGGGCGCCGTAGACCGGGGCGCCGTGCTCGTCGAGCTGCATCCTCCCGCGCGGGGGCGCCGAGTGGCCGCCGGCCGGGGGGCGCTCGACGACGAAGCCGTCGGGGCAGATCTCCGGGTCGCGGTGCAGGTACGAGGCGAGCTGGTCGAGCGAGACGATGGCGAGGAAGTCGGGCCGGGTGAGCGGCGGCAGGTCGTCGCCGAGCAGGTCGCGCGGGTCCGCCTCGACGAAGCGGTGCCTCGTGCTCCCGGCCACGTCGACCGGGATGCGGCCGACCTCACCGGCGGCGAGCGCGCGCAGCAGCTGCGGCACCTCGCGCGGGATGCCGGCGCCCATCAGCACGTAGTCGACGCCGCCGAGCATGGCGCCGAGCAGGGCGGTCGGGGTGGCCAGCTGGATCTTCTCGAGGCAGTTGATGCCGACGACGCCGTCGTGCCCCTCCTTGGCGAGCCAGACCTCGGCGAAGTTGCCGACCACGGCGAGCTCCTGGCCGGCGCGGGTGGTGCTCAGGGTCAGCTTGGGCATCGGCTTGTAGGGGGTGTCGGCGCTGCGGCCGCCCTCGACGAAGTAGGTGTCGAGCACCCGCTGGGCCATCGCCGGGCTCGGGAAGTGGGCCAGGGCCCGGCGGTAGTGGCCGCCCTCGTCACCGTCCTGGAGGCGGCGGGCGATGACGGCATCCATGGCCGTGCCGGACACGACGCCGAGGTGGCCGGCGCGGGAGACCTCGCGGGCCAGCCGCCAGCCGGAGACGGCGACGCCCATGCCGCCCTGGATGATCGCCGGGCGGGCGCGGTGCGGGGCGCCGGGCGCGGTGGGGACGGTCTGGGTGAGGACTGCGGCCATGGGGGGCACCTTCGTCGTCGGAAACCTACGTTCGCGTAAGTTACGGTAGCGTAGGTTGTTGGCGGCTGTCATGCGGGTCGTTGAACGCTCTCTCAGGTTTGGCGTCGGTTCGCGTGGCCATGGACACGGCCCGGGGGGCGCCGCCACACTCGGACGATGGCAGGCCGAGGACTCACCCCGCTGACCACCCAGGTGCGGCGCACCCTGGCCGCGCACGACGCCTCGCAGCGCACCGGCATCCCGGTCGACGAGGTGCTCGGCAGCGCGCGAGAGGCGGCCGACCGCCGGGAGGTGACCAGACGGGATGCCGTGCGCGCGGCCGGGCTGCTGGCCGCCGGTGGGGTGGTGGCGGCCGCCGCGACCCGACCCGCGCCCGCCCGCGCGGCCGAGCCCGACGTCGTCGTGGTGGGCGCCGGGCTGGCCGGGCTGCGGGCCGCGCACTGGCTGTGGAAGGTCAAGGGGATCGCCAGCACCGTGTACGAGGGCTCGACCCGGCTCGGCGGCCGGTGCTGGACCCTGCGCGACCACTTCCCCGGGTACGTCGTCGAGCACGGCGGCGCCCTGATCAACACCGACCACACCGCGGTGCGCAACCTCGCGCGCAGCCTCGGCCTCACCCTCGACACCGTCAACGGCGGCAGCTACGCGGGGTGGGTCGACAAGTACTGGATCGACGGCGCCAACTACCCCTACGACGCGGCCAACGCCGACTGGGGCCAGGTCTGGCTCGCGGTCAAGAACGCCCTCAAGGCCGCGCCGTACCCGCAGACCTACGACTCGTGGACCCCGGCCGGCCGGGCGCTGGACGACCAGACGGTCGACCAGTGGCTCGCGGCCAACGTGCCCGGCGGGCTCGGCAGCCGGTTCGCGAAGCTGATGCAGAGCAACGCCGTGGCCGAGTACGGGCTCGATCCCGCGCAGCAGTCGGCGCTGAACTTCATCTACCTGCTCGGCTGGAACGGCCAGAACTCGCTCTCGCCGATCAACGGTGGCGACGAGAAGTACTCGGTGCGCGGCGGCAACGACCAGCTCGTGAGCCGGATGGTGGCCGAGCTGCCCGCCGGCACGGTGCGGGTCGACTCGCGGCTCACCGCGGTGCGCGCGCTCGCGGACGGCCGGGTGCGGCTGGCCTTCGCCGGCAGCGGGGGCGCGACGTCGGAGGTCACCGCGCGCCGGGTCGTGCTGGCGCTCCCGTTCACGACCCTGCGCGACGTCGACCTCAGCCAGGCCGGGCTGCGCCCGGTGACCCGGCAGGCGATCAACGAGCTCGGCCTGGGCGCCAACGCCAAGCTGCACCTCGGCGTGCGTCGCCGCCCGTGGGTCGAGCAGGGCTACGGCGGAGCGGTGTACACCACCGTGTCGGGCTTCCAGTGCGGCTGGGACGACACCGCCGACCAGCCGCTGCCCGGAGGCGTGCTCAACCTCTTCCCGGGTGGCAGCCAGGTGAGCGCGGGGTGGTCCGGGCCGGCGTTCGGCGAGCCCGCGGCGACCCAGGTGCAGTCCTACCTCGCCCAGGTCGAGCCGATCTTCCCGGGCACCACCGCGGCCTACACCGGGGTCGCCTACCGCGACTTCTGGCACGCCAACCCGTGGAGCCGCGGCGCGTACACGGCCCAGCGCCCCGGCCAGTACACCCGGGTGTTCGGGGCTGGGTCGACACCCGAGGGCAGCATCCACTTCGCCGGCGAGCACACCAGCACCGAGTACTACGGCTTCCTCAACGGCGCCGTCGAGTCGGGTGAGCGCGCGGCCAAGGCCGTGGCCCTCACCTGACCCGCCGGCATCCGCACCACGTCGGGACGCCGGGCGACTCACAGGTTCGCAACCCGCACGGCCCGGCTCGCCGGTGGCAGCGTGGCGCGCATGACCGAGGACCGCAGCCGGCTCGCCCGCATGCTCGAACCGTGGCAGGGCGCCCCTGACCAGGACGTCGACCCGCTCGACGTCGACCGACACCACCGCCGCCGCTCGGCCGCCGGGGTCGAGGCCGTGGCCGTCGCGCTGAACCGGGCGGCCGGCCAGATGGGCCCGCTGCGCGCCGCGAACACCTTGCGGCAGCTCAACCAGGCGCACGGCTTCGACTGCATGGGCTGTGCCTGGGCCGACCCTGACCCCGAGCACCGCAGCCCGGCCGAGTTCTGCGAGAACGGCGCCAAGGCGGTGGCCGAGGAGGGCACCACCCGCCGGGCCGACCGGTCGTTCTTCGCGACCCACCCCGTGGCGCAGCTCGCGACGTGGAGCGACTACCAGCTCGGCCAGCAGGGGCGGATCACCGAGCCGATGGTGCTGCGCGAGGGCGGCACCCACTACGAGCCGATCTCGTGGGACGACGCGATCGCCCTGGTGGCCACCACCCTGCGCGGCCTCGACGAACCGGGGGAAGCGGCGTTCTACACGAGTGGGCGGGCGTCGAACGAGGCGGCGTTCAGCCTGCAGCTGTTCGCGCGGGCCTTCGGCACGAACAACCTGCCGGACTGCTCCAACATGTGCCACGAGTCGACGTCGGTGGCGCTGGCCGAGAGCATCGGCATCGGCAAGGGGTCGGTGAGCCTGCAGGACATCCACGAGGCCGAGCTCATCGTCATCGCCGGGCAGAACCCCGGCACCAACCACCCGCGCATGCTCAGCGCCCTCGAGAAGGCCAAGGAGCGCGGGGCCCGGATCGTGGCGGTCAACCCGCTGCCCGAGACCGGGCTGATGCGCTTCGACAACCCGCAGAAGGTCAAGGGCATCACCGGGGTGGGCACGGCCCTGGCCGACGAGTACCTGCCGATCCGGCTCAACGGCGACCTCGCCCTCTTCCAGGCGATCGGCGCGCTGCTCGTCGAGAAGGGTGCCGTCGACCTCGACTTCGTCGACCGCCACACGACGGGGTACGAGACCTGGCGCGACCACATCTCGCGGCTCGACTGGGATGCGGTGCTGCGCGCCACCGGTCTGGCCCGGGCCCAGATCGAGCGCGTGGCCGAGATGTTCGCGGCCTCCGAGCGCACCGTCATCTGCTGGGCGATGGGCATCACCCAGCACCGCAACGCCGTCGCGACGATCAAGGAGATCACCAACGTCGCCCTGCTCCAGGGAAACATCGGCAAGCCGGGGGCGGGGCTGTGCCCGGTGCGCGGCCACAGCAACGTGCAGGGCGACCGCACGATGGGCATCTGGGAGAAGCTGCCGGCGCACTTCGCCGAGCGGCTGCGCCAGGAGTTCGGCTTCGACCCACCCGCCGAGCGTGGCCACGACGTCGTCAACACGGTGCGCGCGATGAAGGAGGGGCGGCTGAAGGTGCTCTTCGGGCTGGGGGGAAACTTCGCCGCGGCCACCCCCGACAGCGAGGTGACCCACGAGGTGATGCGCTCGCTCGACCTCAACGTGCAGGTGTCGACCAAGCTCAACCGCACCCACGTGCTGCCCGGGAAGCAGATGCTGGTGCTGCCGTGCCTGGGCCGCACCGAGAAG
>DASSQL010000278.1:0-2613 GCA_035702525.1 Ornithinibacter sp.
CGCCTCGCCCGGGGCGAGCTCGGGCGTGGGCACCTGCTCGACGTGCAGCGAGCGGCGCGGGTCCTTGTCGCGGGTCGCCAGCCCGGCGAACATCTCGACCTCGTCCTTGTGCACCGTCGCGGCCCGGTACGACTCCGGGACCTCGATCTCGGCGTAGGTCTCGATGCTGCGGTCTCCGGAGAGGATGGCCTCGCGGATCTGGTCCATGCGGTCGTGCTCCTTCGGCGGTGAGGGCGTGCTCGATCGGCGGTGGCGACACCTGCCCGGTGAACCTAGCCGCCCGACCATCCCTCATCGGCGCCCTATGACGGCCCTCACGACGTGATCCGGCTCACGGGCGCCCGGGACGCCACGCAGGCGCGCGGCATACAGTGCCGTCGTGTCCCTCGCCCACGTCCCGCGCCGCCGGCTGGTGCTCGGGGCGGCCGGTGCGGCGACCTACGGGGCGCTGGCGTGGTGGAGCCTGGAGTACCGCATCCGGCGCGCCGAGGTGCCGCTGTACAGCGAGACGGTCGCGTTCCTGTCACCCGGCTGGCGTGAGCTCGTGCCGACCGGCCACACCGACACCCTGGTGCCCGGCACCCGCGTGCTCGCCGGTCGCCCGCTGAGCAGCAAGCTCGTCGAGGACGAGCTGGCGTGGCTCGAGCAGTCCGCGCCCTGGGTGGCCACGACGCTCGACGGCGGCGACGATGTGCTGCGGTCGGCCCTGCTCGACCTGCGCGCCCTCTCGGTGGGGCTGCCGGTCAGCGTGGCCGGATGGAGCGACCGGTGGCGCTACGCGTGGCCGCGCGACGTGTCGTTCGTGGCCACCGCCCTGGCCCGGATCGGGCACCCCGAGCACGCGGCGAGGCAGCTGGCCTTCCTGCAGGAGGTGCAGCGCGCGGACGGGGTCTTCGAGGCCCGCTACGACCCGAACACCCGTCGCACACCGGACGAGCGGGTGGCGCAGCTCGACGGGTCGGCGTGGGTCGTGTGGGGTGCTCACCAGCTCGCCGTGGCCGCCCCCGACCGCGCCGTGGAGCTGCTGACCCCGCTGAGGTCGATGCTCGTGCGCAGCGCCACCCGGCTGATGTCGGTCATCGACTCCCGCACGCACCTGCCCAAGGCCTCGTCCGACTACTGGGAGCTCGTCGAGCAGTCGGTCACCCTGGGCACGGCGGCGTCGGTGCTCGCCGGACTGCGCAGCGCCACCGAGGTGCTGCCGCTCGTGGGCGAGCCGGCACTGGCCGAGCAGTCCCGGGCTGCAGCCGAGTCGCTGTCGGCGGCCGTGCACGACCAGTTCGGCGCCGCGGGGTACCCGCGACTGCTCGACGACTCCGCGGCCGACGCCGCGGTGACCTTCCTGGCCGCACCGATCGGCCCAGCCGGTGCCGACGACGCCGTGCTCACGGCGATGGCCCGGGCCCAGGCCGAGATGTCCCGGCCGGCCGGGGGCGTGGCCCCGGGCGTCGGCTGGAAGGACGACGGCATCAGCTGGACGCCCGAGACGGCCCTGTTCGCCGCCGCCTGGGCCGCGAGCGGGCACCCCGACCGGGCCGAGGCCCTGCTCGGCTGGCTCGGCGCCCACCGCACCGACGCCGGGTCGTTCCCCGAGAAGGTGCTCTTCGACGGGCGCCCGGCCGCGGTGGCGCCGCTGGCGTGGACCGCGGCGTTGGTGGTCATCGCCCGGCACGAGCTGGTGCACGCGTGAGGCGATGGGCGGTGCTGGCGGCGCTCGCCGTCACCGGCGTGGTCAGCGTGCTGGCGGGGGCGCCTCCGGCGAGCGCGGCGGCGGCCGACCCGGCATCCCCTCGTCTGGTCGTCGTGGGGGCACCGGGGCTGTCGTGGTCCGACCTCGACGGTGGCGACCTCCCGGCGCTCGACGCCCTGGCGAGCCAGGGCGCACTGGGGTCGCTGACCGTACGGGCCGTGCGCAGCCGGGCCTGCGCGGTCGACGGCTGGCTCACCCTGTCGGCCGGCCGCCGGGCCGCCGATGCGCCGGGCCCGTGTCGCGAGCCGGTGCCGGTCGTCGACGGATCGGTGCCGCGCTGGGCCGAGTACGTCGCCGCCGCGGGTTCCGAGTCGTACGACGCCCGTCCCGGCACGCTCGGTGACGGGGTCACGGCATCCGGCGCCTGTGTCGAGACGGTCGGGCCGGGCGCCGCCATCGGGGGAGCCGAGGTGAGCGGGCTCGTGACCCGTTACTCCGCCGACCTGCCGGCCGCGTTCAGCTGCCCGGTGGTGCTCGTCGACGGCGGCACGCTGCCCGAGTCGGGGGCCGCGCGCGCGGCGGCTCTCGCGCGCCTCGACGCCCTCGTCGCGCGGGTGGGGGCCGCCGACCCGGGCGCGGACCTCGTCGTGGCGGGCGTCGGTGACGGTGACTCGGCGGTGCGGCCGCGGGCGATCCTGGCGGCCGGGCCCTCGTACGGCCCGGGCCTGCTCACCTCGGCGTCGACCCGGCAGCCGGGGGTCGCGCAGCTGCAGGACGTCACGGCCAGCGCACTGACCCGGGTCGGGGCGTCGGACGCGGCGGTGACCGGGCGGCCGCTGACCGTGACTGCGACGGGGTCCGCCGCTTCGCTGGTGGCCGGGTTGGTCGGGTTCGAGACCCGTGCCGCCACCCTGCGGGCGCTG
>DASSQL010000279.1:0-3785 GCA_035702525.1 Ornithinibacter sp.
ACTCCGGCACCCGCACCCGCGAGGCGGTCGAGATCCTGCGCGCCATGGGCACCCCGGTGGTCATCCACCAGCCCTCGTACTCCATGCTCAACCGCTGGATCGAGGAGGACCTGCTGGATGCCGTCGGAGAGACCGGCCTCGGCCTGATCGCCTTCTCACCCCTGGCCCAGGGCATGCTGACCGACAAGTACCTCAAGGGGATCCCCGCGGGTTCGCGTGCGGCGCAGGGGAAGTCGCTCGACCCGTCGCTTCTCACCGATGCCTCGCTCAAGCACGTCCGCGCTCTCGACCGGATGGCAAAGGCGCGCGGTCAGTCGCTGGCGCAGATGGCCCTGGCCTGGGCGCTTCGCGACAAGCGGGTCACCTCGGTGCTCATCGGGGCGTCGTCGGTCGAGCAGCTCGACAACAGCCTGGATGCCGTCAAGAACCTGAAGTTCGCCGCCGAGGAGCTGGCCAAGATCGACAAGCACGCCGTCGAGGCCGGCATCAACCTGTGGAAGACGTCCAGCGACAAGTGACCGGGACGGCCTCCGGCGACCCGTGAGGGAAGACCTCGGCGACAGCTGAGGGAAGACCTCGGGCGACCCGTGGGTTGCCCTTGGCAGAACCGCCCGCGCGACGCGCGCCGACGGTCCCCAGCGTGAACCCGACCCCGAGGAGATCCTGCATGAGCGACACCGACTACATCCCCAGCCCCTCCGGCTGGGTTCGTGACCAGGTCGAGAAGATCGAGGCGACCGGCGACACGCGCTCGGTGCACATCATGAACCTGCCGGTCGTGATGCTCACGATGCGCGGGAAGAAGACCGGCGGCATCCGCAAGGTGCCGCTGATGCGGGTCGAGCACGAGGGCGTCTACGCCGCTGTGGCCAGCAAGGGCGGCGCGCCCGACCACCCGCAGTGGTACGCCAACCTTCTCGCGAACCCGCAGATCACGCTGCAGGACGGCACCGAGTCGTGGCCCGCCGTCGCCCGCGAGATCACCGGCGCCGAGCGCGAGGAGTGGTGGCCGCGCTGTGTCGAGGCGTACCCGCCGTACGCCGACTACCAGGTCAAGACCGACCGGCTGATCCCGCTGCTGCTGCTCGAGCGCGTCGAGCAGGGCTGACCCAGCACACCCGAGTCGGGTGCTCGAGTGGCTGCCCCGGCGACCACCTGGGCACCCAACTCGGGTGTGATGCGGGGCGCGGTCAGGCGGTCGCGGTGGTGCCGGTGCTCCCGGGGGTGTCGGAGGTGTCCGTGCTGTCGGCGCCCTCGGCCGCGGCCGCCTCGCGCTCGACCTTGCGGAACCAGAGCAACCCCAGCACCGGCAGCACGAGCGGTACGAAGCCATAGCCCTGGCCGAAGTGCGACCAGACGGTCTTGTCCGGGAACGCCTCGGGCACGACGTACGACGCCGTGCCGACCAGCAGCACCCCGACGAGCTCGAAGGAACAGGCCCACACGCCGACCCGCACCCAACGGCCGCCCTTGAGCAGGCACCAGGTCGCGAGGAGGTAGACCGCAGCGGCGAGCGCGGAGAGGGTGTAGGCGAGCGGGGCGCGGTCGTAGTAGCTGAGCACCTGCAGCACCGAACGGCCGGTGGCCGCGAGGGCGAGCAGGGCGTAGACGACGACGAGCACCACGCCCGGGCCCCCGAGGGCCCGGCGGGTCGGATCAGCCATAGGTGTTCCAGATCTGCTGCAGTCGCAGGGCCATGACGGCGACGGCGAAGGCGCCGATGGCCATCGACCCCATCGCCCAGCGCGACTTCTCCTTGATGGTCAGCAACGACGTGCCGATCGGGATGACCGGCAACGACACGAGGTAGGCGGCGAAGGTCGCCTTCTCGGTCGTGTCGGTGATGTGGCCGAGGTCGGCGAGCCCCAGCACGAGCAGCACGAGCAGACCGACCTCGAGCAGCCCGGCCACGGCGAGCAGGCGGTCGTCCATCAACCGGTCCGTGACCGCGTAGTAGACCGACCCCGCGAACAGCACGGTCGCGAGAGCCACGACGAGGTAGGTCAGCGGCTCGATCACGTCGCCAACCCTAACCCGCGGGCGGGTCGCGGCCGCGCGGATTCCAGCCGGTGCGACACTCGCTCCATGACCAGTGCGCAGCTCGCCGAGGTGACGATCGAGTACGAGGTGGACGGCCCCGACGACGGCGAGCCGATGCTCCTCGTGATGGGCCTCGGAGCCCAGCTCGTGGCGTGGCCGACCGACGTCGTGAGCGGGCTCGCGGACCGCGGCTTCCGCGTCATCCGAATGGACAACCGCGACATCGGGCTGTCGACCAAGACCGAGGGACCGGTGCCGACCCGGGCCGCGCTGTTCAAGGGCTTCGCCCACCGGCGGTACGCCCGCTCCGACTACCTGCTGTCCGACATGGCCGCGGACGCCGTGGCCCTCCTGGACCACCTCGGCATCGGCGCCACGCACGTGGTCGGGGTGTCGATGGGCGGGATGATCGCGCAGCAGCTCACGATCGACCACCCAGACCGGGTGCTCAGCCTCTGCTCGATCATGTCGAACACCGGCAACCGGAGGCACGGCAGCGTCTCCCCCCGGCTGCTGCCCACGGTGGCCATGTCGATGTCGGCGCCGCGACCCGAGGACCCCGCCGAGGCCGAGCGGCTCGCGGTCGAGGGCTTCCGGCTGATCGCCGGCCCGCACTTCGACGCCGACGAGATCGCCGGCATGGTGCGCACCGCGATCAGCCGCAACGTCAACCCGCTGGGCACGATCCGGCAGTTGGTCGCCATCCAGGCCAGCCCCGACCGCACTGCCGGCCTGCAACAGGTCACCGTGCCGACGCTGGTCATCCACGGCCTGCGCGACCAGCTCGTGATGCCGAGCGGCGGCATCGCGACCGCGCGCGCGGTTCCGGGGTCGCGGCTGGTCGCCTTCCCCGACATGGCGCACGACCTGCCGGGGCCGCGCCGGGCCGAGATCGTCGAGGAGATCGCACGCAACGCCGCGCGTGCCGGCGCCCGGGCCGGGTCGACCGGTGACGTCGACGTGGCGCGCGCCGACTCGGCCTAGCCGCAGCGAGACCGGCGGCGCCACGCCCAGGGCCGAGCACGGCATCCGGCTCGGCGGTGCGGCACGTCCTACGGGTGGAGGAGCGCGTCCTCGACGGCGTCGACGAGCAGGGCCACCTCGTCCTCGGTGACCACGAGCGGTGGCGCGATGCGGATGGTCGACCCGTGGGTGTCCTTGGCGAGGATGCCGCGGCTCATCAGCCGCTCGCACAGCTCGCGACCGCTCGGGCCGCCGGGCTCGATGTCCAGGCCGGCCCACAGCCCGCGCACGCGCACCGCGGCGAGGCCGTCGCCGCCGGGGCGGCCGACGAGGGGTGCGAGGCGGTCTGCGAGCACGCGGCCGAGGTGGGCGGCGCGGGCCTGGAACTCGCCCTCGGCGAGCATCGTGACGACCTCGTGGCCGATCGCGGCGGCGAGGGGGTTGCCGCCGAACGTGGAGCCGTGCGACCCGGGGGTGATCACCTCGAGCACCTCGCGGTCGGCCGCGATCGCCGAGACCGGGTACAGGCCACCACCGAGGGCCTTGCCGAGCACGTAGATGTCGGGGACGACGTCCTCGTGGTCGCAGGCGAAGGTGCGGCCGGTTCGCGCCAGTCCCGACTGGATCTCGTCGGCGATCATCAGCGCGCCGGCCTCGTCGCAGATGGCCCGGACCGCGCGCAGGTAGCCCTCGGGCGGGATGACGACGCCACCCTCGCCCTGCACCGGCTCGAGCAGCACGGCGACGGTCGTGTCGTCGATCGCCTGACGCAACGCGTCGGC
>DASSQL010000280.1:0-2792 GCA_035702525.1 Ornithinibacter sp.
TCGGGCTCACCTGGGACGAGGGCCCGGACGTCGGCGGCCCGTGCGCGCCGTACCGGCAGAGCGAGCGGCTCGACACCTACACGCCCTACGTCGAGCGCCTCCTCGAGGACGGCCACGCCTACTACTGCTGGTGCTCCACCGAGCGCCTCGCGCAGATGCGTGAGGTCCAGCAGAAGACGAAGCAGCCCACCGGCTACGACCGCCTCTGCGTCGGCAAGACCCGCGAGGAGCGCGCCGCCCTGCCCGGCTTCACCGAGACCCCCGTCGTGCGGATGCTCATCCCCGACGACGTGCCGCTCGTCTTCGACGACGTCATCCGGGGCCGGGTCTCGGCCCCGCGCCCTGACGACCAGGTCATCCTCAAGGCCGACGGTTTCCCGACCTACCACCTGGCCGTCGTCGTCGACGACCACCTCATGGGCATCACCCACGTCGTGCGCGGCGAGGAGTGGATCTCCTCCACCCCCAAGCACGTGCTGCTCTACCAGTGGCTCGGCCTGACCCCGCCGGCGTTCGCCCACATGCCCCTGCTGCGCAACACCGACAAGTCGAAGATCTCCAAGCGCAAGAACCCCGCGGCCCGGCTCACCTGGTTCCAGGAGCAGGGCTACCTGCCCGAGGCGCTGGTCAACTTCCTCGCGCTGCTGGCCTACCCGCCGGCCGAGGGCGCCGAGGGTGAGGACGTCGAGGTGTTCGGCTTCGACGAGTTCTCGCAGCGCTTCGCCTGGGCCGACGTCAACCCGGTCGGCCCGATCTTCGACCTCAAGAAGCTCGACTGGCTCAACGGCGTGCACATCCGCGGGCTCGAGGTCGACGAGCTGGCCTCGCGGCTGCTGCCGTTCCTGCAGGCCGACGGCGTGCTGGGCGACAACCCCTCGCTCGGCGAGCTCGCCCGGCTGCGGGCCGTCACCGCGCTCATCCAGACCCGGATGGTGCACCTCACCGAGGCCACCGACCTGGTCGGCCCGTTCTACGTCGCCGACGACGCCGTCGAGGTGGCCGACGACGCCCGTGCGCAGCTCAAGGACGACTCCGGTGCCGTGCTGGACGCCGCCGTGAGCGCGCTCGAGGCCGTGCCCGACGACCACTCCGGGCTGCTCGGCAGCGTCGGCTCGTTCACCGCCGTGGCCGTCGAGGCGGCCCTGCGCGAGGCCCTCGTCGACGGGCTGGGCATCAAGCCGAAGTTCGCCTTCGGGCCGCTGCGCACCGCCGTCTCCGGGCGCCGGGTGTCGCCGCCGCTGTTCGAGTCGATGGAGATCCTGGGCAAGGCGGCGACGCTGACCCGGCTGCGGGCGCTGCGCGCGACCCTGTGAACTGCGGCTCCGGCATCTCGCGATTTGGGTGCGGGGGAGGCCGCCCGGTAGGATCATCCCTCGGTTCGCTCGACGACCAGCCGCCCCGCGGAAGGTCGGAGGGCATACCCCATGGGGTATGGTGTAATTGGCAACACTGGTGATTCTGGTTCATCCGTTCTAGGTTCGAGTCCTGGTACCCCAGCTCTCGTCCCCGGCCCACCCGGTCGGGGGCGATTCGGTGAAATTCCTGCCGTTCGGTAAGGTTCTTCTCCGTTGCCCGCCGCCGGAAGGCGGCAGGTTCGAAGGTCACGGCCCCGTTGTGTAGTGGCCTAGCACGCCGCCCTCTCAAGGCGGTAGCGCGGGTTCGAATCCCGTCGGGGCTACGCTGAGACGAAGGCCCGGTCCACCAGGACCGGGCCTTCGTCGCGTCCGCCCCCGGATGCCGTGCCCTCACGTCCCAGCCGACGCCGCCCCGCCCGCGCGCTGTGCGCTCACGGCCTCCTGGGCGACCCGCCGCAGTGCGACGAGCACGGGGTCGACCATGACCGTGCCGACGACGACGGCGTGCATCGCCTCCTCCGGCGTGCCGGCCTGGAGCGCGTGCTCGACGTCGACGACGGCGACGTCGTGCATGGCCTGCGCGTAGCGCCTCAGCCGGGGTTCGTCGACGCGGACGCCGGCGTCGCGTGCGGCCGCGAGGGCGGCGCCCAGGGCACGTGCCGCGGGCGCCTCCGGCCAGACCTGCCAGCCGAGCTCGCCGAGCAGGGTCGTGACCTCGGCCGACGGTGGCGCGTCGTCACCGGTCGTCGGCAGCGCGCAGTGGGCCACCCCGAGGAAGTCGTGGCGTGAGGGCGGGGGAGCGTTGAGGGCGTCGAGCACCGAGTGCACTCCCGCGATGCCGACCCCGCCGTGCTCGACCAGGGCACGGACGAGCCGCAGTCGCTCGAGGTGCTCGGGCCCGTACTCGGCCCGGGTACGGCTGGTCGCCTCGCCGGGCATCAGCAGCCCCTCGCGCAGGTAGTACTTCAGGGTGTGCACGGGGACCCCGCTGGCCGTGGAGAGCTCGGAGATGCGCATTCGACGGTTTCCCCTTGACATCGGATAGTGCTGCTGTCCAGTATGGTGGATCAGTAGATACCAATACTATCCAAAGGAGCCGGCCAGGGTCGAGCGACTCACCCACTCGTACGACGGGCCGTTGGCCGTCTTCCTCATCGGCCTGCGCATCCACCAGCCCTGGCGGGTCGGTGTCGTCGGCCAGGCGATCCGCGCGATGCCCCGCATGATCGTCGAGCTCGAGCAGAACAAGGCCGCCGCAGAGCGTGGCGAGGCCGAGTCGCTGGGCTACCTGGGCAGCCGGTCGACGATGCACCTCACCGGCACGACGATGATCCAGTGGTGGCGCAGCACCGACGACCTCTACGCCTACGCCGCGGCGCCCGACCACCAGCACCGGCCGGCCTGGAGCGAGTTCTACAAGGTGGCCCGCTCGGCACC
>DASSQL010000281.1:0-2167 GCA_035702525.1 Ornithinibacter sp.
GCGGCTGTCGGGGTCCCGGGGGTCGAGGTCATGGGTGGTCCTTGGGTCGGATGGTGGTGGGGTCGACGGCGATCCAGGTGGCCTCGGCGCGGGCCAGCAGCTCGCCCTCCGGCGAGAACAGGGCCGACCCGGAGTGGTGCTTGCGCCCCTCGCTGCCGCGCTGCCACGCGAGGACGACGTGCGGCTCACCGACCGCGGGCAGGGCCAGCACCCGGGCGGTCATCGTGCCGAGCACCATCGGCCGCCCGGCGATGCCCGCCGACCAGCCGCCGGGGCAGTCGAGCGCGGCCCAGACCAGCGGGCCGTTCGCCTCGTCCGGCTCCCAGGTCGCGGCGTACCGGCCGGTGCCGTCGTCGAGCGGGCCGGGCCGCAGGCACAGGCCGTCGCCGGGGTGGCGCCCGGTGCCGCAGGCGAAGCAGGTGGGGAACGGGTGGTCGGCCAGCCCCTCGAACCGGGTCTCGGCAGCGCGGGCCTGCTCGAGCGTCACCGCCGGCGGCACGGCATCCACGAGGTCGGCCGATGCCGCGCCGCTCGCGACGAGGTGACCGCGGTCGAGCAGCCGCACCACGAGGGCGCCCTCGGCGACCTCGGCCTTGAGCGCCAGGGGGCGGTCGAGCGGCGGCGGGCTGGCCAGGCGCACCGTGACGGCCGGCTTGGGCACGGTGGTGGGCACGTGGGCGGCGAGGGTGCCGCAGACCCAGCCGCCGTTGCCGGACTCGGGGGGACCGCAGTAGCGGTGGGGGATGGTGATCTCCACGGCGCCAACCTACCCACGGGCGCGCCACAGGGGTTATCTTGACGTCAAGATAAATGTCGGGTGCTCCGTGTGCTCGGCACCGGAACCTTCACCCGGGCAAGGGAACCGTTGTGGTGCCGAGGTGAAGGTTCTGGCACCGGGCGAGAAAGCTGTGACGTGGGAGGTGGCATGACGCGGACGGGGGAGCAGGCGGAGTTCTCGCTGCGGCGGATCGCCGTGCCCGCGTTCGGCCCCTCGGCGATCTGGTCGATCGGGGCGGGCGCCGTGCTGCCGGTGGTGGCCCTCAGCGCCCGCGGCCTGGGCGCGTCGGTCGGCCTCGCGGCGCTGTTCGTCGGCATCACGACGCTGTCCGAGTTCGCCGCCGCCATCCCGGCCGGGGTGCTCGTCGAGCGGATCGGTGAGCGCCGGGCCCTCGTCCTCGCCGGCGCCCTGGATGCCGTCGCGTGCGCGCTCGCGCTCGTCGCGCCCTCGCTGTGGGTGCTCGGCGTGGCCTGCGCCCTGATGGGGCCCTCCGGCGCAGTGTTCCTCCTGGCCCGGCAGAGCTACCTGACGGCCGCGGCCCCGGTGGCCCTGCGCGCCCGGGCGATGTCGACGCTCGGTGGCGTCACCCGGATCGGCCTGTTCGTCGGGCCGCTGGTCGGCGCCCCCGTCGTGGCCCGCTGGGGGCCGCAGGCGGCGTTCGCCGTCGCGGTCGTGGCCGGGCTGCTCGCCGCCGCCCTGGCCTGGCGCACCCCCGACCTCGGCGCCCACCACGAGGAGCTGTCGGCGCACCACGAGCGGGTGCCCGTGCACCGGGTCGTGGCGCAGAACCGGCGGGTGCTGCTCACGGTGGGCCTCGGGGTGCTCGCCATCGGGCTGGCCCGGTCCTCGCGGGTGGTCGTCGTGCCGCTGTGGGCCGAGCACGTGGGCCTCGACGCCGCCCAGACCTCGCTCGTCTTCGCCGCTGCCGCGTTCGTCGAGGTGGTGCTGTTCTACCCGGCCGGCACGGTCATGGACCGGCACGGGCGGGTCTGGGTGGCCGTCCCCGTCACCCTGCTGCTCGGGCTCGGGCTGGTGGCACTGCCGCTCACGACCACGCTCGCCGGCGTCGCGGCGCTCGCGCTGCTCATGGGCGTCGGCAACGGCCTCGGCTCCGGCATCGTCATGACCCTCGGCGCGGATGCCGCCCCCACCGTCGGGCGGGCGCCCTTCCTCGGCGTGTGGCGGCTGCTCTCGCTCGTCGGCCACAACGGCGCCGCCCTGGTGGTCGGGGCCGTCGCCGCGGTCGCCACGATCGGCGTCGCCAGCGTCGCGGTGGGCCTGCTGACCCTCGTCGGCGGCGCCTGGCTGGCCCGCTGGCTGCCCGAGTACGACCCGCGCCGCCGGGCCCAGGCATCCTTCGACGAGGTGTGACGCGCCCGCCCCTGAACG
>DASSQL010000282.1:0-6965 GCA_035702525.1 Ornithinibacter sp.
GTCGACCGCACCGCCACCGCCGCCCGGTGGCACACCCCCGCCGCCACCTCCGCCGGGCGCCGCACCCCCGCCCCCTCCGCCTCCGTCCGTACCGGATGCCGGGCCGCCGCCGCCTCCGACCGCACCTCCCGGTTCGACGCCTCCGCCGCCCCCACCCAGCTGGGCCTGACCGCGCGTTCGAGGTGATGTTCGGGCGCGAGGCACCAGCGGATCACCTCGAACCGACGACGGATGCCGGCAGTCGAGGTGATGTTCGGGCGCGAGGGACCAGCGGATCACCTCGAACCAGCAACGGATGAGGGTTCAGGCGAGGAGCGCTCGCAGCACGTCCGCCTCGGCACGCACGCGCGCCGCGTCATCCGGCCGTCCGACGTCGGTGAAGTGCGTCGCGGCGTGCTCGTGCTCGGCCACCTCCGCCTCGACGATGCCGCGCACGTCGGCCTCGGTGAGCTCGCGGCGCGGGGCATCGGCCGCGCCGGCACCGATCGGGGCGTCGTGCAGGGCGCCGGCGGCTGCCACGGTGTCGACGTGCACCGCCTCGGCGTTCGAGACCCGCGCCAGGGCGGAGCGCAGCGCCGCCACCGCCACCCGGTCGCGCGCCCTCATCGACGCGGTGAGCGACTCCGCCATCCGTTCGCGCAAGCCACCCGCGGCGTCGCCGCTCATGCCCAGGCCAGCCCGAGCAGCACCAGCGGCAGCGTGGCGGCGAGGGCGGCGTACGAGTAGGCGATGATCGGCATCGCCGGGTTGGGCGGGCCGTCGGCGAGCAGCCGCAGGCGCACCGGAGCCGTGGTGCCGACACCGAGGGCGGCCTCGGGCGCCCGGCTGCCGGCGAGCGTCAACAGTGCCCGGGCCGTCGCGACCTCGCCGCTGCGCCGCACGGCGGCCCGGTCGGCCAGGGCCTCGACGAGCAGTCGCACCTCGCCGAGCGCCTCCGGTGAGCGCAGCGGGCTCGGCACGGCCTCGGTCACGACGGCGAAGAACTCCAGGAGCAGGTCGTGCCGGCCGCGCAGGTGGGCGTCCTCGTGCGCGATGACCGCCTCGAGCTGGTCCTCGGGCAGTGCGTCGAGCACGCCCTGCGAGAGCACCACCCGTGACTGCCGGCCCGGGATGCAGTACGCCGTCGGGGTCGGGTGCTGCAGGATGCGCATCCGCTCCTCGTGCCGCGCGACGATGTCGACGAGCTGGCGGTGGTCGGCGCGCACCCGCCGCAGCCGGGTGCCGACGGAGTGGCCGGCCCAGAGCAGCCGCCCCAGGACGACCGCGCTCACGAGCAGCGCCGGCACGACCAGCCGCAGGTGCCGCATCGGGTCGTCGCCGTCGAGCAGCAGCGGGATGGCCGCGGGGCCGGCGGCGAGCGCAGCCAGGATGCCGCCGACCGACACGGCCTGCCACGCCACGAGCGCCGCCCTCGGGGCGCGCCGGAACCCCTTCTGGCGGGCCATGAGGCCCGGGGCCACCCACGCGAGGAGCACCGCGAGCCCCGCGAGGAGGAACGGGATCACGCGCACAATGGTGACAGGCGCGGTCGCGACCACCTAGCCGACCCCGTCCGAGCGGTCGGCGGTGCGCCGGCGCGTCAGCGGCGGCGGACGATCTTCCGCCGCACGGAGGTGGCCTGTTCGTCCTCGGCACGCGCCTCGATCTCGGCGAGGGCGGCCTTGATGTCGGCGAGCTCGTCGGTGGTGGCGCCGTCGAGGAAGTGCAGCAGCGCCGCCCGCCGGTCGGTGACCTCCATGTCGTCGAGGGTGCGCAGCATGGTCTGGGCGGTGAGTGCCTCACGGGTGTCGGCGGGGAAGTAGCGCCAGGCGCGGCCGTCGCGCACGCGGGTCACGAGGTCCTTCTTCGCGAGCCGGTCGAGCACCGTCATCACCGTCGTGTAGGCGATCTCGCGCTCGCCCTCGAAGCGGTCGTGCACCTCGCGCACGGTGGCACCCTCGAACGAGTCGCCGCCCAGCGTCGAGGCCTCCCACAGGTGCTCCATGACGACCCGCTCGAGGTCGCCGAGGCGGGGCGCGGAGGTCGAGTGGGGCATGGCTACTCCTTCTGGGTTGGCGCGGCCGGGCGGCGCGCGCCGAGGTCGAGGACGGTGTCGAACCGGTCGAGGGCCTCGGGTCGGTGGCTCACCATGACGACGGTGCGGCCGTCAGTGGCTGAGAGTACGTCGTCCAGGACGGCAGTTGCGGTGGCGTGGTCGAGGTGTGCCGTGGGTTCGTCGAGCAGCACCAGCGGGCGGTCGGCCAGCACGGCGCGGGCGACGCCCAGCCGGGTCCGCTCACCGCCGGAGAGCCCGCGTCCGCCACTGCCGAGCCGGGTGTCGAGGCCCTCCGGCAGCTCGGCGAGCCAGCCGCCGAGGCCGGCACGCTCGAGGGCGCGTCGCACGGCGGCGTCGTCGGCGTCGGGGCCGGCCAGGCGCAGGTTCGCGCCCACCGAGGCGGCGAACACGTGCGGCTCGTCGTCGACGACCGCCACGTGGCGCCGCACGTCCTCGATGGTGAGGTCGTGCACGTCGGTGTCGTCGACCGCGTGCCGGCCACGGCTCGGGTCGAGGTAGCGCGCCAGCACGGCGAGCATGGTGCTCTTGCCCGACCCGTTGGGCCCGATGACGGCGACCCGTCGGCCGGGGGTGAGGTGCAGGTCGGTGGGGGCGAGCTGTTCGCCGTCGCCGGCCCACGATGCCGCGACGCCGTCGAGGTCGACCCGACGACCGGTGGTGTGGATGCCGTCGGCCACCGCGGCGGCCGTGTCGGTCACCGCCGGCTGCTGGTCGAGCAGCGCGGCGAGGCGGACCGCGCTGCCCTGGGCCCGGACCAGGTAGCGCATGGTGTCGACCAGCGGCGCGAGGGCGTCGCCGACGGCGACCGGGACGACGACGAGGAGGGCGGCGACCGGGCCGCCGGTGACGGTGGGGTCGACGACGAACGCGGTGACCAGCGTCGCCACCGCGGTCGCCACCAGCAGCGCCGCGGCGACCAGGGCACGGCCCCGGCTCTGCCGGCGCACCGCCCGGCGCAGCGTGTCGTGGGCGTCGGTGAGCCAGCCGGCCGCGGTGTCGGACGCCCCGATGGCCTGCAGCTCGGCCGCCTGGCGGGCCACGAGGTCGCTGATCCGCAGCACCTCGGCGCGCGACTCGAGCAGCTCGTCCCGAGAACGCGACTCGAGCACCCAGGCCAGCCAGCAGGTGGCCGCGACGGCGACCAGGAGGCCGGCGACCGCCAGCCCGACCGCCGGGTCGAACCACGCGGTGAGCAGGACGGCGACGAGCCCGGCGAGGGCGCTCGAGATCAGCGGCACGGTCACCCGCACCTGGGCCTCGACGACGTCGGTGAGGTCGTCGACCACGCCGGTGAGCACGCTCGAGCGCGACCGGCGCCCGAGGCGGGCCGGCGTGAGCGGCACCAGCGCGGCATACACCGAGGTGCGCCGCACGGCGAGGTCGTCGAGGGCGGCGTCGTGCGAGACGAGCCGCTCGAGGTAGCGGAAGAACGGGCGCGCGATGCCGAAGGTGCGCACCGCGACGATCGCGACCAGCAGGGTGAGGATGATCGGCTCGGTGCTGGCGCGCACGATCAGCCAGCCGGAGGTCGCCGTGAGGGCGATGCCGGCCGCCGTGGCCGCGCCACCGAGCAGCCCGCCGATGAGGGTCTTGCGGGTGGGGGCGATCAGGCCCGTGGGTGGCGTGGTCATGCGACCACCTCCGCACCGTCGCGGGTCAGCACGACGTGCCGGTCGGCGAGGGCGACGAGCTCCGGGCGGTGCGTCACGACGACCACCGTGCGCCGCTCGCCCAGGTCGGCGAGCACGCCGTGCACCAGGTCGGCGGCGTCGGCGTCGAGGTGCGCGGTCGGCTCGTCGACGAGCAGCACCGGCGCGGTGGACAGGGTGGCGCGGGCCAGGGCGATCCGCGCCCGCTGACCGGCCGACAGCCCGAAGCCGTCGTCACCCAGCGGGGTCGCGAGCGCCTGCGGGAGGCTCGCGACGAATCCCTCGAGGCCGACGAGG
This sequence comes from Ornithinibacter sp., assembly GCA_035702525.1. Classification (GTDB taxonomy): domain Bacteria; phylum Actinomycetota; class Actinomycetes; order Actinomycetales; family Dermatophilaceae; genus Fodinibacter. The sequence continues at coordinate 4,003 of DASSQL010000282.1, forward strand.
CGCAGGGCGTCCCAGACGGCCTGGTCGCTCGCGCCGTTGCCGAGCACGAGGGCGTCCCGCAGGGTGCCCGCCGGGAGGAAGGGGCGCTGGGTGACGAGGTGGGCGCGGCCGGCGCGCACGGTACCGGCAGTGGGCGTGCGCAGCCCGGCCGCGAGCTCGAGGAGGGTCGACTTGCCGACCCCCGAGGGGCCGGTCACGGCGGTGAGGCCGGGGCCGGCATCGAGCTGCACGTCGACGAGCACCGGGCTGGTGGCCTCCGGGTAGGTGTAGCCGACGCCGCTGAGGACGACACCGACCTCGCCACCACCGTCGGGGGTGGGGAGGGCCGTGGCGTCGAGCTCGGCGAGGATGCCGTCGATCGCCTCGGCGCCGTCGGCGGCGGCGTGGAACTCGGCCCCGATCCGGCGGATCGGCCAGTACGCCTCGGGCGCCAGCAGGATGGCGAGCAGCCCGGCCTGCAGGGTCATCTCGCCGTGGGTGAGCCGCAGGCCCACGGTGACCGCGACGATGGCCACCGAGATCGAGGCCAGCAGCTCCAGGGCGGCCGACGACATGAAGGCGATGCGCAGCGTGCTCATCGTCGCGACGCGGTGCCGCTGGCTGACCTCGCCGATCACCTCGACCTGCCGCTCGGCCCGGCCGTAGCCGACGAGGGTGGGCAGCCCGCGCATGACGTCGAGGAAGTGGCCGGCCAGGGCGGCCAGCGCGGACCACTGCTTCTCGGCCTGGGCCTGGGTCGCGCGCCCGATCAGCGCCCCGAAGAACGGCAGGAGGGGGAGGGTGAGCAGCACGATGAGGCCGCTGACCCAGTCGACCCAGAACAGGGTCGCGAGCGCCATCACCGGCACGACGGCGCCGGAGACCAGGGCCGGGAGGAAGCGCGCGGCATACGGCTCGACCGAGGCCGCGCCCTGGGCGGCCAGGGTGACCGCGCGGTCAGGGGCGGGTCGCCGCTCGGCCGGGGCGGCCAGCCAGCGCTCGACGAGCCGCTCCCGCAGGGCCACGGTGACCTCGACCCCGACCCAGGCCGCGACCCGCTCCGAGGTCCAGGCCAGGACGGCCCGGATGCCGAACAGGCCGGCCAGCCACAGCGCCGGGGTGAGCAGCGAGGTGCCCTCGACGACCGCCACCACGAGGGTGGCGAGCGCGATGGCCAGCCCGATGGTGGCCACCCCCTGGAGGACGCCCACGACCGCCAGGACGGCGACCGGCCGGCGTGCAGCCGGGGCCGTCCTGAGCAGTCGAGGGTCGAAGGGCCTCATCGGGGGTGAGCCGCCAGCACCGTCAGGGGACGGGAACGGGGGCCGGGATGTTCTTCGTGCTGAGCCGCTTGCGGAACACCCAGTAGGTGTACCCCGTGTAGAGCAGCATGATCGGCGTGAAGACCAGGGCCGCGACGGTCATGATCTTGAGGGTGAGCGGGCTGCTCGAGGCGTTCTCGATGGTGAGCGAGGTGCCACCGGGGAGCGTGGTCGGCATGACGTTCGGGTAGAGCGTCAGGAAGTACGTCGCCACGGCGGCCGCGAAGGTGACGGCGGTGCCGATGAAGGCCCAGCCCTCCTTGGCCAGCGTGTTCGCGTAGATCGCCGCGAGCAGCGAGACCGCCGCGATGACCGTGGTGATCCACGACCACGTGGTGCCCTGGCTGAAGCCGAGCCACAGCAGCAGCACGACGGCCAGCACCGCGGTTCCCAGGCCCAGGGTGGTGCCCAGGGCTCGGGCGTCGCGCTGGATCTCGCCCTTGGTCTTCAGCGCGAGGAAGAACGCGCCGTGGGTGAGGCTGAGGCCGAGGATGACGAGCCCGCCGAGCAGGCTCATGGGGTTCAGCAGCGTGAAGAAGTTGCCGACGTACTCCATGTCCTTGTTGATGGGCACACCGCGCACGACGTTGGTCAGCGCGACGCCCACGAGGAGCGGTGCGATGAACGAGCCGGCGATGATCGCCCAGTCCCAGCGCTGGCGCCACGCGTCGTTGTCGCGCTTGCCGCGGTACTCGAAGCCCATGTTGCGCACGATGAGCGCGACGAGGAGCACGAGCAGGGCGAGGTAGAAACCGGAGAACATCGTGGCGTACCACTCCGGGAACGCCGCGAAGGTGGCGCCACCGGCGGTGAGCAGCCAGACCTCGTTGCCGTCCCAGTGCGGGCCGATGGTCGTGAGCATGACCCGACGACGCTTCTCGGTGTCAGCGGCGTCCTTGCCCCTGCCGAGCACGGGCAGGAGCGCGCCGACGCCGAAGTCGAATCCCTCGAGCACCAGGTAGCCGGCCCAGAGCAGGCCGATGAGTCCGAACCAGATGAGTTGGTAGTCCATGAGTCTGTGTCCTCGATCCGATCTCAGTAGGCGAACTCGAGCGGGGCGTCCTCGCCCTTGCTCGCTGGGTCGACCGGCTCCTCGAAGGGATCGGCTCCACGGCGGACGTAGGTCAGGAACAGCTTGACCTCGATGACGGCGAGGATCGCGTAGACCAGCGTGTACGCGATCATCGAGAACCAGACCTCACCGGTGCTGACCGACGGGGAGACGCCGGTCGACGTGGTCATCAGGCCGTAGACGATCCAGGGCTGGCGACCGACCTCGGTGAAGATCCAGCCGAAGCTGTTCGCGAAGACCGGCGCGAGCGGGGTCAGCACCGCGACCCACACCCACCACCTGGATGCCGGGACCCGGCCCTTGCGGATCGCCCACAGGGTGATCGCCGAGAAGAACATGGTGAGGAAGCCCAGGCCCATCATCAACCGGAACGACCAGTAGGTCACCGGGATGATCGGCGCGTAGCTCTTGGCGGTGACCAGGGCGGCGACCTGCGGCCCGTACTGGGCGGCGACCTTCTCGGCCTGGGCGCGCTCGGTGACCTGGAGGTCGTTGATGCCCTCCACGGTGCCGTCGAACGTGCCGGTCGCGAGGAAGGACAGCAGGCCGGGGATCTCGATGATCCGGGTGGCCTCGCTGCCGTCGAGCGA
>DASSQL010000283.1:0-3927 GCA_035702525.1 Ornithinibacter sp.
GGGCGTTGAGCGCGCGGTAGTAGTCGAGGTGGGCGGTGATCTCCTCCGGCTGCCACTCCTCCATGGGGGAGTCGACGACGCCGGGCTCGAAGGTGACGATGAGCAGGTACCTGGCCACGGGTGGCCCCTTCCGGTCGACGGGCTCGCGGGCCCGTTCTCTCGATGCTGACACCCTAGGGACGGAGCCGCCCCCGGGAACTCGACATCGACGGCCCACGGTCAGAGCGTGATGGTGACCCCGGTCAGCTCCTCGCTGCGCTCCCAGAGCAGGCCTGCGAGGGTGGCGTCCTGCGCGAGGGTGCTCTGCCTCGCCTCGCCCACCGGGCCGCGCACCTCGCGGAACCCGGTCGGCCCGGAGTAGGAGCCGGGTGCTGCTTCGGTCGCGGCGAAGAGGATGGCCTCGGCGCCCTTGTCCGGGCTCGGGAAGAACAGCCGGACCCCCCACTGGCTGAGGGTGCCGATCACCGGGATCGAGCCCAGTCCGTCGCGGCTGGCGATCAGGTTGGTGCCCGAGACGCCCGGGTGGGCGGCGGTCGAGGTCAGCTTCGACCCGGATGCCGTGGCGCGCCGCTGCAGCTCGAGCGCGAAGAGCAGGTTGGCCAGCTTGGACCGGCCGTACGTGACGTTGGGGTTGTAGCCCTGCGCCGGGTTGCCCTCGAGCACCTTGCCGTCGCCGGAGTGGTGGGCGATCGACGAGACCGTCGTGACCCGGGGCGCGGGTGCCTCGAGCAGGTGCGGCAGCAGCAGGCCGGTCAGGGCGAAGTGGCCCAGGTGGTTGGTGCCGAACTGCAGCTCGAAGCCGTCGGTGGTCTCCCGTCGACGCGGTGGGGCCATCACGCCGGCGTTGTTGACGAGCAGGTCGAGGGGGCCCTCGAACCGCTCGGCGAGGGCGTGCACCGACTCCTGCGACGCCAGGTCGAGCCGCTCGACGCGCACCGTCCCGGTCGCGCCCGTGGCGCGGATCCGGGCGGCGGCCGACTCACCGGCATCCGTGTTGCGCACCGCGAGCACGACGTCGGCGCCGTGCCGGGCCAGCTCGCGCGCCTCGACGAGGCCGATGCCGGAGTTCGCGCCGGTGACGAGCGCCGTGGTGCCGGACAGGTCACCGATCTGGTCGGGGGTCCAGCTCATGTGGGTCTCCTCGGGTGGGGCGGATCCTCAGTATCCGTCGGCGCAGGGGGGCTCGGTGACGCGGGGTCTGGGTTGCCTCGTCAGAAGCCGGCCCAGTGGAGGACCTTGGCTTCGAGGCCCGGGTCCGAACGCAGGGGCCGGCCGTCGAGCGTCGTGATGAGGGCGGGGCCGCGGCCGGCCGACACCAGCCACACGGCATCCGCCGTGAACAGGGCCTCGACCGGCACCAGCTCGTACCGGGCCTCGTGGCCGTCGGCGCGGGCGGCGTCCATGATCGCCGCCACGGTGAGCGACTCCAGGATGCCGGTGGCGCCGGTCGGGGTGCTGACGAAGGCGCCGTCGCGAGCGACGAGCAGCCCGGACGTCGGGCCGTCGAGCGCGTAGCCGTCGGTCGAGGTGAAGACGACGTCGTCGGCCCCGCGCCGGCGCGCCTCCCTGGTGGCGGCGGCGTTGACGACGTAGGAGAGGGTCTTCACGCCGCCGAGGAGCCAGGGCGCGTCGGCGAACCCGTCGCTCGGGTGGCCCCGGGTCAGGGTGACCGCGGTGATGGTGCGCGGCTCGGCGGTGGCCCCGGTCGCGGCCCGGCCCTGCGACGGCCCCCGGTGGACGATCGTGACGAGGGCCGTGGGTCGGGGGTCGGGCTGCCACTCGCGGCCGCGGGTCAGCACCAGCTTGAGCACGGCCTCGCCGGGGGTCGACCAGGCGGCGACGGCCTGTGCGACGAGCCCGCGCCACTCCTCGTGGCTGGGGGCCGTGAGGTCCATGGTCGCGGCGGAGGCCGCGAGGCGGTCGAGGTGGTCGTCGAGGTCGACCACGCGGGCGTGGCCCGTGGCGTCGGTGACGACCCGGGCCGAGTCGAAGCACCCGTCGCCGCGGGTGAGGCCCAGGTCGTCGGCGGTGACGACCGGTTCGTCCGGGTCGACGACGCCGCGGCCGAGCACGGCGACGAGGTGCACGACCTCGCTCATGCCCTCAGGAGCCCGGGGTGGAGGTCTCCGAGCCGGGGGCGTCCTCGCGCTCGGCGAGGTTGCGCAGGATGCAGAACTCGTTGCCCTCGGGGTCGGCCAGGATGACCCAGCCGGTGCCCGGGCCGTACTGACCCCGGTGGTCGGCCACCTCGACCGCGCCGTGCGCGAGGAGCCGGGCGAGCTCGTCGTCGCGGCGCCCCTCGACCGGCTCGAGGTCGAGGTGGATGCGGTTCTTGCCCGACTTCGCCTCGGGCACCTCGATGAAGAGCAACCGGTGCGACCCCTCCCGGTCGAGGATCATGCACTCCTCGTGGCCCGGGAGGTTCGGGTCGCCCTCGACGTCGACGTAGTCGAGGACCCCCTTCCACCACTCGGAGAGCGCGTACGCGTCGCGGCAGTCGATGGTCGTGTGGGACACCCGTGCAGTCATCGGGCCACCCTCCCACTGCGGGTGGCCGCCGCACCATCCGAAGCCTCCCCCGCGCGCCCAGCCGGGGGTCGCCCTCAGACGACGATCGCCGCGCGGATGCCGTCGGAGAACACCTCGGGCGGGTCCGGGAGCCACCGCGCGTCACCGGTCGCGCGACGGTGCGCCGACCACGCGACGGCGCACGCGTCGAGGACGTCGTCGGGGGCGTACCCCGTGCCCTTGAGCACGGACGGGCGGGCGATGCCGGCCGCGGCGAGGGCATCGAGCCGGGCCTGCTGGCCCTGGGGGGTGCGCTTACCGGGCAGCGCCCCACCGGTCATCGTCGCGAACGACACCTCGGGGTGCACCTCGATGACGTCGACCGTCGGCCGGCTGCGCAGCCAGGTGTCGACCTCGAGGATCTTCGCGCGCAGGGCGAAGGCCTGGGCGCCGACGCCCTGACCGCTGAGGCCACGGTTCACGGCATCCGCGGCAGCGCGGTCGGTGGCGAGGTAGGCCGGGCGGGTCAGGGTGGTGAACACCGAGCTGGCCCGACCGGGCAGCGCGCGCCGGGCGAGCACGTCGGCCTGCCGCACCGCGCTGTCCGGCAGGCCGATCGGGATGTCGATGCCGACCACCTGCACGTCGAGGTCCGCGCGCACGGTCTCGACGAGCAGCTCGATGGTGGGGGCCACGACCACGCGGGGCCTCGGGGCGCCGGGTACCAGCACGGCGCCGACCCAGCCGCCGGGGCAGCCGTCGACCCCGAGCACCGGCACGGTCACCTCGATCGGCGCCATCGCGGTCGAGGATGCCGTCGCGTCCGGTTCCGCTGTCGGCTCCCCGGTGCGCAGCCCGGCCAGGGCGCCCAGCACGAGGTCGAGGGTCACCTCGAACTCGTTGCCGAAGGAGTAGCCCGGCTGCAGGGCCCGGCCCTGCGCGAAGGCGGTGAAGTGCGGGTAGGCCGCGCGCACCTCCGGGCCGAGCAGTGCGCCTGCCAGGGCGGCGAGTTCGGCCTCGCCCTCGAACGGGAGGCTGACCTCCTGCTGCATGAAGCCGTAGAGGTGGGCGTCGAGCAGCGCGAACGCGGTGCCGGCCGCGACGAGCGAGAACCCCTGCACGGCAAGGCAACCGAGCACGGCATCGTGGTGGCGGAGGTTCTCGGGGCCCGGCGTGCGGCGCGAGTCCATCAGCCCGACGGCCCAGGGGTGCCGCAGCAACACCGAGCGCCCGGACATCGAGCGCGCCCGCAGCTCGGCCCGCCAGTCGGCGCCCACCACCGGGAGGTGCAGCTGGCCGAACACGGCGTCGACCATCGAGTCGAGCAGCGCCTCCTTGCCCGCGACGTGGTGGTACAGCGACATCGCCTCGACGCCCAGGCGCCCGGCCAGGGCCCGCATCGACAGGGCGGCCAGGCCC
>DASSQL010000284.1:0-2665 GCA_035702525.1 Ornithinibacter sp.
CTGACCGCCGTGGTCACCGTGCGCCTGGCCGAGCCGCAGTTCGAGGGCCAGACCAAGGAGGTGCTCGGCACCAACGCCGTGCGCGCCATCGTGTCGCGGGTCGTCGAGAAGGAGCTCACCGAGCGGCTGGTCTCGACCAAGCGCGGCGAGAAGCAGCAGGCGGCCCTGCTGCTCGAGAAGGTCACCTCCGAGATGAAGTCGCGGATCAGCGCGCGGCTGCACAAGGAGACCCAGCGCCGCAAGACGGCGCTGGAGTCCTCCACGCTGCCGGCCAAGCTCGCCGACTGCCGCAGCACCGACGTCGAGCGCACCGAGCTGTTCATCGTCGAGGGCGACAGCGCGCTCGGCACCGCGAAGCTGGCCCGCAGCAGCGACCACCAGGCGCTGCTGCCGATCCGCGGCAAGATCCTCAACGTGCAGAAGGCCTCGGTCACCGACATGCTCGGCAACGCCGAGTGCGCCGCGATCATCCAGGTCATCGGCGCCGGGTCGGGGCGCACCTTCGACCTCGAGTCGGCCCGCTACGGCAAGGTCATCATCATGACCGACGCCGACGTCGACGGCGCCCACATCCGCACCCTGCTGCTCACCCTGTTCTTCCGGTACATGCGCCCGCTGGTCGAGGCCGGCCGGGTCTACGCCGCCGTGCCGCCGCTGCACCGCGTCGAGGTGATCAACCCCGGGTCCAAGGCCAACGAGGTCATCTACACCTACTCCGAGGCCGAGATGCGCCGGCTGATGGCGTCGCTGACCAAGCGGGGCAAGAAGACCAAGCCGCTGCAGCGCTACAAGGGCCTGGGCGAGATGGATGCCGACCAGCTCGCCGAGACCACCATGGACCCCCACCACCGCACCCTGCGCAAGGTCACCGCTGCCGACCTCGATTCCGCCGCAGGCGTTTTCGAGCTGCTCATGGGCGGCGACGTCGGCCCGCGCAAGGACTTCATCATCGACTCCGCCCATGCCCTCGACCGCGAGCGCATCGACGTCTGAGCGAAAAGTTCTGCGTACCCAAAGGGGCCGCAGCCCCGGCCGTCACGCCACAGTGGGCCGATGAGGACGTCGCCCGACGTCCGTGGTGGGCCGGGGAGGGCACGATGAGCGCGAGCGTTGACCACGACGAGCGACCCGTCGAGGGGGAGGAGCGCACCGAGCTGAAGCGGGCCATCGGCCCCAAGCTGCTGTTGCTCTTCATCGTCGGCGACATCCTGGGCACGGGCGTCTACGCCCTCACCGGGAAGGTGGCGGCCGAGGTCGGGGGAGCCGCCTGGGCGCCGTTCATCGTCGCCTTCGCGATCGCCCTCGTCACCGCCTTCAGCTACCTCGAGCTGGTCACCAAGTACCCGCGGGCCGCCGGCGCGGCGCTGTACACGCACAAGGCGTTCGGCATCCACTTCGTGACGTTCATCGTCGCGTTCACCGTGATGTGCTCCGGCATCACCTCGGCGTCCACGGCCTCCCAGGCCTTCGCCGCCAACCTCGCCGACGGGTTCGGGCTCGACGCCGACAACAGCACCCTGGTGCTCGGCATCGCGCTGGCCTTCATGCTGCTCGTCGCGGCGGTGAACTTCCGTGGCGTCGGTGAGAGCGTCAGGGCCAACGTGGTGCTGACCCTCATCGAGGTCTCCGGCCTGCTGCTCGTCATCCTGGTCGGCGTGTATGCCGCCACCGGCGGCAAGGCCGACTTCTCGCAGGTGACGGTGTTCGACACCTCCGGCGAGAAGAACGTCTTCATCGCCGTCACCGCGGCCACCTCGCTCGCCTTCTTCGCGATGGTGGGTTTCGAGGATGCCGTGAACATGGCCGAGGAGACCAAGGACCCGGTGCGCAACTTCCCGCGGATGATGCTCACCGGCCTGGGCATCACCGGGGTCATCTACGTGCTCGTCGCGGTCTTCGCCGTGGCCCTCGTGCCGGTCGCCGAGCTGGGCGAGGGCGACACCCCGCTCACCAAGGTGGTCTCGGCCGGGCTGCCCGACTTCCCGATCGACAAGGTGATGCCGTTCATCGCGATGTTCGCGGTGGCCAACTCGGCGCTGATCAACATGCTGATGGCCAGCCGGCTGCTCTACGGCATGGCCCGCCAGGACGTGCTGCCGCCGGCGCTGGGGTGGGTGCACAAGGGCCGCCAGACGCCCTGGGTCGCCATCGTGTTCACCACCTCGATCGCCTTCGGGCTGATCTACTTCGTCAGCACCAGCGACAGCCCGGTCGTGACGGCACTGGGCGGCACGACCGCACTGCTGCTGCTGGGGGTCTTCACGATCGTCAACATCGCGGTGCTGGTGCTGCGCAAGGACCCGATCGAGCGGGAGCACTTCGTCACACCCACCGTGCTGCCGTTCATCGGGGCCGCGGTGTGCTTCTACTTCACCCTGCCGGTCACCGGGCGCGACTCCATCCAGTACACGATCGCCGCGTGGCTGCTCGGCATCGGCGTGCTGCTGTGGGCGCTGACCTGGCTGGCGAACCGGCTCTTCTTCGGCAAGAAGACCTACCTGCGCGACCCCGAGGAGCTCGCGAGCGAGGACTCCACGAGGAACTAGCGCGGGGCGGGGCCGGTCGACTCGCGCACGACGAGCTCGGTCGGCAGCACGATCGTCTCGTTCGACTCGTCGTCGTCGAGCAGGGCGCGCAGCAGCAGGTCGGCAGCGGCGTGGCCCTG
>DASSQL010000285.1:0-3717 GCA_035702525.1 Ornithinibacter sp.
CTGGTCGCAGCGGGTCCTTCGTCCCCCGAGAGTGAACGCGGCAGCCCGACCACGACACCGACCGCCGCGTGCTCCTCGACGAGTGCGGCGATCGCCTCGACGTCCGAGTCGCCCGCCGCCGGTTCTCCCTGCGCGGTGCGGGGCACGGTCGCCACCGGGGTCGCGAGGATGCCGTCGGGGTCGCTCACGGCGACCCCGACGCGCACGGATCCCACGTCGACGCCGAGGCGCGCACCGCGCTCGCGGGGGGCCGGCATCAGCCGGCGAGCTCCCCGACGCGCCACTCGACGGCGGCGAGGGCCTCGCCGACCTTCGACGCGTCCTGGCCGCCACCCTGGGCGATGTCGTCCTTGCCGCCGCCACCGCCGCCGAGCGCCGTGGCCGCCACCCGCACGAGCTCACCGGCCCGGATGCCGCGGGCCCGCGCCGGCTCGTTGGTCGCCACGACGACGACCGGGCGGCCCTTGGCCGCGCCGGTGATGGCGACGACGCTGGGCCGCTCGGTACCGAGGCGGTTGCGCAGGTCGAGCACCATGGTGCGCACGTCGTCGGCGCCGGCCTCGCCCGCGTCGTGGCCGAGGTAGGTGACCCCGTTGACGTCGCGGGCCTGCTCGGTGAGGTTGCCGGCGCTGGCCTGCACCTGCTCGCGCCGGGCCCGCTCGAGCTCGCGCTCGGCGTCCTTGAGCCGGGTGACCATCGCGCCGACCCGCTCGGCGAGCTCGTCGGGACGGGCCCCGACCAGGCCGGTCAGCTCGGCCACGATCGCGCGCTCCTTGGCGAGGTAGCGCAGCGCGTCGATGCCGACGAAGGCCTCGATGCGGCGCACCCCGGACCCGATCGACGACTCCCCGGTGACCGTGATCGCACCGATCTGGCTGGAGTGCTGCACGTGGGTGCCGCCACAGAGCTCACGGCTCCAGGGGCCACCGATCTCGACGACGCGGACGTCCTCGTCGTAGGTCTCGCCGAACAGCGCGAGGGCGCCGATCTCGCGGGCCCGCGGCAGCGGCATGAAGGTCGCCGACACCGGGAGGTCCTTGCGCACCGCGAGGTTCGCGACCTCCTCGATCTCGCTGCGGGTGGCCGGTGAGAGCCCCTGGCCCCAGGCGAAGTCGAGCCGCAGGTAGCCCGGCTTGTTGTACGAGCCGGACTGCAGGGCCGACGGGCCGAGCACCTGGCGCAGCGCCGCGTGGATGACGTGGGTGCCCGAGTGCGCCTGGCAGGCCGAGAGCCGCCACTCGGGGTCGACCTGCGCCTGGACGCTGGCGCCGGTGTGCAGCGGGCCGCTCAGGACCTCGACCGTGTGCGCGATCAGGCCCTTGACCGGGCGCTGGACGTCGACGACCCTCAGCTGCACCCCGTCGGCGGTGATGACGCCCTCGTCGGCGATCTGGCCCCCGGACTCCGCGTAGAACGGGGTGCGGTTGAGCACCACCTGGCCGCGCTGGCCCGGCTCGATCTCGGCCACGGCCTCGCCGTCGACGACCAGGCCGATGACCGTGGCCTCGCTCGTGAGCTCCTCGTAGGCCAGGAAGTCGGTCGCGCCGTTGGCGCGCAGGTCGCGCCACACCTCGGTGTTCGCGTGGCCCGACTTCTTCGACTTCGCGTCGGCCTTGGCCCGCTGGCGCTGCTCGCGCATCAGGTGCGCGAAGCCCTCGCGGTCGACCTCGAGACCCTGCTCGGCCGCCATCTCAAGCGTCAGGTCGATCGGGAAGCCGTAGGTGTCGTGCAGCTGGAACGCCTGGTCACCGGGCAGCGTGGCGCCGCCGGACTGCTTGGTGCGCGCCACCGCCGTGTCGAGGATGGTCGTGCCCGCGGCCAGGGTGCGCCGGAACGCCTCCTCCTCCGCGTAGGCGATCTGCTCGATCCGCTCGAAGCCGGTCTCGAGCTCGGGGTAGGACTGCTTCATCCGCTCCATCGAGATCGGCAGCAGCTCGGGCAGGCAGGGATCCTCGTAGCCCAGCAGGCGCATCGAGCGCACCGAGCGGCGCAGCATCCGGCGCAGCACGTAGCCGCGGCCCTCGTTACCCGGGGTGACGCCGTCGCCGATCAGCATCAGCGAGGAGCGCACGTGGTCGGCGACCACGCGCAGCCGCACGTCGTCGGGGTGGCTGGACCCCGCCGAGTGGCCCGAGTGCTCGCCGTAGCGCTTGCCGGTCATCTCCGCGGCGCGGCCGATGACGGGGTACACCTCGTCGATCTCGTAGAGGTTGTCGACGCCCTGGAGGAGGGTCGCCATCCGCTCCAGGCCCATGCCGGTGTCGATGTTGCGCTTGGGCAGCGGCCCGGAGATGTCGAAGTCGTCCTTGGCGCGCACCGCGGAGAGCTCCTCCTGCATGAACACCAGGTTCCAGAACTCCAGGTAGCGGTCCTCGTCGACGGCGGGGCCGCCCTCGGGGCCGTACTCGGGCCCGCGGTCGAGGTAGATCTCGCTGCAGGGCCCGCCCGGGCCGGGCACGCCCATGTGCCAGTAGTTGTCGAGCTTGCCGCGACGGGTGATCCGCGCCTCGGGGACGCCGATGGTGTCGCGCCAGATCGCGAACGCCTCGTCGTCGTCCTCGTAGACGGTGGGCCAGATCAGGTCGGGGTCGAGCCCGTAGCCGCCGTGCGACTGCGGGGTCGTGACGAGCTCCCAGGCCAGCGAGATCGCCCCTTCCTTGAAGTAGTCGCCGAAGGAGAAGTTGCCGTTCATCTGGAAGAACGTGCCGTGCCGGGAGGTCTTGCCGACCTCCTCGATGTCACCGGTGCGTACGCACTTCTGCACGCTCGTCGCACGGTCCCAGGTGGCGGTCTCCTGCCCGAGGAAGTAGGGCTTGAAGGGCACCATGCCGGCGTTGACGAACAACAGGTTCGGGTCGTCGTGGATCAGCGGCGCGGAGGGGACGACGGTGTGGCCGTTCTTCTCGAAGAACGCCAGCCAGCGGCGCCGGATCTCAGCGGTTTCCATGGAAAATCAGTCCTCGGGTGTCATGGGTGCCACCGGGCACGGGCACGCGACATCGTATGCCGGTCCGCGCCGGTGGTCGGTCGGGGTCAGGTGGGGGCTGCGGGGCGATGTGGGGGGTGGGGGCGCTCCGGCCCCTACGGAGCTCGCTCGCCGGTGGGGTCGAGCAGCAGCGCCCGGGCCTCCTCGGGCGTCAGCGAGCGACCCGGGTCGTCGGCCCCCAGGGCGGATGTCGGGGTGGCCGCACCGCGCGTCCGGCCGCGGTCCCAGCCGGCCTCGACGTCGAGGTCGGGGGTCTCGGCCCACGCCGCGTGGCGGGGGGCCCGGCTGGTGGCGTCGGTCTCGACCGCCACCTCGACGGCCTCGCGCAGCTCGGCCTCGCGCCGCGCCGAGGCCTCCTTGTAGGTCGTGACGAAGCGCTGGGTGACCGGCAGCTTCCACAGGGCGTAGCCGACCCCGACCGCCGCGGCGGCCAGCAGCACGGTGCGGCCCCTCACGACGGGTCCTTGCGGCTCAGCCCGCGCACCGCCGTGCGCACGCCGTAGCTGAACGCCGCGACCTTGATCAGCGGGGTGCCGATCGTCGCGGCGGTCAGCGAGGTCAGCGCCGAGGCGTTCGTGGTCATGGTCGTGACCGAGCTGGTGATCGAGTCGACCCGGGTCAGCTGGTCGTTGGTCAGGCTGACGGTGTCGGTGAGGCCCTTGAGGGTCGGCTGCACGTTGTCGCTCGTCGTGCGCAGGCTCACGGTCGTCTCGTCGAGGATCTGCCCGGCC
>DASSQL010000286.1:0-4323 GCA_035702525.1 Ornithinibacter sp.
CGACTTCATCGCGTTGATCGTCGCCCAGCGCAGGTCGTCGAGGGTCCAGCCGGCCTCGTCGACGAGCAGCTGCATCTCGCGGCTCATCGAGGTGCCGCTCATCAGCCGGTTGTCGGTGTTGACGGTGACCCGGAAGCGCAGCTCCTTGAGCATCGTGATCGGGTGTGCCGCAACCGAGTCGGCGGCACCGGTCTGGATGTTCGAGCTCGGGCACATCTCGAGCGGGATGCGGCAGTCGCGCACGTACGACGACAGCCCACCGAGCACGGGGATGCCGTCGTCACCGAGCGTGATGTCGTCGACGATCCGCACGCCGTGGCCCAGGCGGTCGGCGCCGCACCACTGGATCGCCTCCCAGATGCTCGGCAGCCCGAACGCCTCACCGGCGTGGATCGTGAAGTGGGCGTTCTCGCGGCGCAGGTACTCGAACGCGTCGAGGTGCCGCGTGGGAGGGAAGCCGGCCTCGGCCCCGGCGATGTCGAACCCGCCGACCCCGCGCTCGCGGTAGGCCACGGCGAGCTCGGCGATCTCGCGGCTGCGGGCGGCGTGCCGCATCGCGGTGAGCAGGGTGCGCATCCGGATGGGCGTGCCGGCGGCGGCCGCCTCCTGCTCGCCCTCGCGGAACCCGGCCAGCACGGCCTCGACGACCTCGGTCAGGGCGAGCCCGCCCTCGATGTGCAGCTCGGGGGCGAACCGCGACTCGGCGTAGACCACGCCGTCGGTCGCCAGGTCGAGCGCGCACTCCCGGGCCACCCGGGTCAGCTGCTCGCGGGTCTGCATCACCGCGACGGTGTGCGAGAACGTCTCGAGGTAGCGCACCAGTGATCCCGAGTCGGCGGCGTCGCGGAACCATCGGCCCAGCTCGACGGCGTCGGTCGTGGGCAGGTCGGCGTAGCCCGACGCCTCGGCGAGCTCGACGATCGTGGCGGGGCGCAGGCCGCCGTCGAGGTGGTCGTGCAGCAGGGCCTTGGGGGCGCGGGCGACGATGGTGGCGGGGACGTCAGAGGTGGGCACGGCCTCACCCTAGTGGCGGCTCGCGCGGGCCCGCTGCGGCCCCCGGGGTCAGGCGATCCGGTCGATGACGATGGGGGTGCGCTCGACCGTGGTGCCCTCGGGTGCGATCGTGAGCGCGCCCTGCAGGGCGCCCTGCGCCCGGTCGAACCGGTCGGGCTCGTCGGTGTGCAGGGTGAGCAGCAGGTCGCCCTCGCGCACCGGGTCACCGGGCTTGGCGTGGATCTCGATGCCTGCCCCGGCCTGCACGGGGTCCTCCTTGCGGGCCCGGCCCGCACCGAGGCGCCACGCGGCGACGCCGACGGCGTACGCGTCGAGCTCGGCGAGCACGCCCGTGGCGCCGGCGCGCACCTCGTGCCGCTCGGTCGCGACGGGCAGCGGCGCGTCGGGGTCGCCGCCCTGGGCGGCGATCATCCGGCGCCACGCGTCCATCGCACGGCCGTCGGCGAGCGCAGCGGCGACGTCCTGGCCACCGCGCCCGGCGGCATCCAGCATCTCCTCGGCGAGGCGCACGGTGAGCTCGACGACGTCGGCCGGCCCGCCACCGGCGAGCACCTCGACCGACTCGCGCACCTCGAGGGCGTTGCCGGCGGTGAGGCCCAGCGGCGTCGACATGTCGGTGAGCAGCGCGACGGTGTTGACGCCGGCGTCCGTGCCGAGGTCGACCATGGTGCGGGCCAGCTCGGTGGCGTTCTCGCGGGTCTTCATGAAGGCGCCGCTGCCGACCTTGACGTCGAGCACGAGCGCGCCGGTGCCCTCGGCGATCTTCTTGCTCATGATCGAGCTGGCGATGAGCGGGATGGCCTCGACCGTGCCGGTGACGTCGCGCAGCGCGTACAGCTTCTTGTCGGCGGGCGCGAGCCCCGAGCCGGCGGCGCAGATGACCGCGCCGACGTCCTCGAGCTGGCGCATCATCGCCTCGTTCGACAGCGACGCCTTCCAGCCGGCCACCGACTCGAGCTTGTCGAGGGTGCCGCCGGTGTGGCCCAGGCCGCGGCCCGAGAGCTGCGGCACCGCGACGCCGAACACGGCGACCAGGGGGGCCAACGGCAGCGTGATCTTGTCGCCGACGCCGCCGGTGGAGTGCTTGTCGGCGGTCGGCCGGGAGAGCCCGGAGAAGTCCATCCGCTCGCCGCTGGCGATCATCGCGGCGGTCCAGGTGGCGATCTCGCGGCGGGTCATCCCGTTGAGCAGCACCGCCATGGCGAGCGCGCTCATCTGCTCCTCGGCGACGACGCCGCGGGTGTAGGCGTCGATGACCCAGCGGATCTGGTCGTCGGAGAGCTCGTGGTGGTCGCGCTTGGTGGTGATGACGTCGACGGCGTCGAAGGATTCGGTCATCCCGACATCATGGCAGGGCCGCGGGTCAGTCGACGGGGGCGACGGCGTCGAGGGTGTCACGCCCGAAGGCCTGCGGCAGCACCTCGCGCATCGTGAGCACGCCCTCGGGCGTCTGCAGCAGCGTGCCGGGAGAGCCGTTCTCCCACAACAGCTGTCGGCAGCGGCCACACGGCATCAGGCTGTCGCCGTTCTGGTCGACACACCAGACCGCGACCAGCGTGCCGCCACCGGTGGCGTGCAGCTCGGACACCATGCCGCACTCGGCGCACAGCGTCATCCCGTAGGCCGCGTTCTCGACGTTGCACCCCGACACGATGCGGCCGTCGTCGACCAGCCCGGCGACGCCGACGGCGAAGCGGCTGTAGGGCGCGTAGGCGAGCGTCGTCATCCGCACCGCCTCGACGCGCAGTGCCTCCCAGTCGACCGCCAGGTCAGGTGCCGTCATGTCGTCTCCAGCTCGCTGGACGAGTGGTGCCCGGGGTCGCGCCGCCGCAGCACCGCCACGGACGACAGCAGGCGGGCACCGAAGGTGACGGAGTCCTCGTCGACGACCAGGTCGCCCTGGTGCAGGTCGAAGGTCGGGCCGCCGTGGGTGCGCGTGCCGAGCCGCGCCATCGCGCCGTCGGTGTGGGCGAGGTACCAGGAGAAGTCCTCGCCGCCGAGCGACTGCGAGGTCGGCACCGGGTGCATGCCCCCGGCCAGCGACGCCAGCCGGAAGGCCTCGATGCCGGACGCCGTGTTCACCACGGGCGGCACCCCCTTGACCCGCTCGACCTTGGCCTGCACGCCGTAGGGCTGCACGACCGCGTGCACGATCTCCTCGAGCAGCGGGCCGACGGTGAGCCAGGCCTGCGCGTCGAGCATCCGCAGCGTGCCCTGGCACTCGCCGGTCGACGGGATGACGTTGGGCGCGCGGCCCGCGCTGATCACGCCCCAGACGAGGGCCGCCCCGGCCCGGGGGTCGAGGCGACGCGACAGGGCGGCCGGCACGTCGGTGACCACCTTGGCCAGCGCGAAGGTGAGGTCCTCGGTGAGCTGCGGGCGCGAGGTGTGCCCACCGCGGCCGTGCAGCGACACGGTGACCTGGTCGCAGGCGGCGGTCAGCGGACCCTCGCGCAGGCCGACCTGGCCGACGTCGAGGCTGGGGTCGCAGTGCACCGCGAACACGGCATCCACGCCGTCGAGGGCACCGGCCGCGATGGCGTCGTGGGCGCCGCCGGGCATGATCTCCTCGGCGGCCTGGAAGATGCCTCGCACGGCGATGCCACGCTCGACCAGCGCCGGCTCGCAGGCCTTCAGCGCGAGCAGCGCCCCGACGAGCGAGGTGACGTGCACGTCGTGGCCGCACGCGTGGCAGACGCCGGGGGTGCGGGAGGCGAAGTCGAGGCCGGTGCGCTCGCGCACCGGGAGGGCGTCCATGTCGGCGCGCAGGGCGACCCGGTGCTCGGCGTCGGGTGCCCCGATGTCGGCGAGCAGGCCGGTGCCGGGCAGCAGGCGCACCGCGACGCCCGCGGCATCGAGGCGGCGGGCCACGGTCTGGGTCGTGCGCACCTCTTCGCGGGACAGCTCGGGATGGGCATGGAGGTCCCGCCGGATGTCGTTGAGCTCGGCTGCGAGTGAGGAGATGCGCTCGCCGAGGGCGGCGAGAAGGGCATCGTCGTTCATCAGGCCTCCAACTCTACTCGGATGCCGTGGCGCGCCGGGCCGCGTTCCGGCATCGCACAGCCCCGACTTCGGCCGTCAGGCGCGCGATGCCTTGTACTGCTCCCAGCGCTCGGCCATCCCGTCCATCTCGCGGGTGACGAACTCGAGGAACTCGACGGACAGCTGCATCCGCTCCCCCGCCCGGGTCGACTCGCCGAGCGCTCCGCGAGCGGACACCAGCGCCGCGAGGATCGGGGCGTACAGCTGGTCGTGCTGCATCAGCATGTCGTGCCAGGCGTCGTCCATCACGACGTAGACGTCGCGCCG
>DASSQL010000287.1:0-10862 GCA_035702525.1 Ornithinibacter sp.
CGGACGACGTGGAGTCGTCGATGGTGGGGGACGTCGCGGCCGAGGTCGTGGTGCCGGAGGTCGCGCTCGCCGCGGTCGTCGTGGTGCGGTCGGCGGCGAGGTGCAGGGTGACCCCGCCGGCGACGACCGCGGCGGCCAGCATCGTGCCGACCGTCATGACCTTGGCCCTGCCGAGGGCTCGGGGGGTGGTGGACATCGGGGCCTCCTCGAGGTGGGGTGCTGCGTGAACACCTCCACCGTGCGACCGCCGCCTTTGCGCCACCTGTGTGCCCCCGGTGGCCCCAGTGTGGGTCCGCCGGTCCCCGTTCGAGGTGATGTCCTGGTGCGAGGGACCAGCGGATCACCTCGAATCCGCGAGGTTCCCGTCCGTTCGAGGTGATGTTCCGGTGCGAGGGACCAGGGGATCACCTCGAACCGGCGGGGCCTCAGACCTGCGCGGGCGCGGTCTCCGACTCGGTCTCCGGCTCGGCGTTCGCCTCCAGCTCGACGTCCGGGCCCGGCCCGGTGCCGGATGCCGTGGGCGTGCCTCCCAGCGCACCGGACTCGAGGCGCTCGGCGAGCTTGACGCCCTCGACGTCGAGGTCGGGCAGCAGCCGGTCGAGCCAGCGCGGGATGTACCAGGCGCGGTCACCGAGCAGGTGCATGACGGCCGGGGTGAGCGTCATCCGCACCAGCACGGCATCCACCAGCACGCCGAAGGCGAGCGCGAACCCGATCGGCCGGATCATCACCAGGTGCGAGAAGGCGAACCCGAGGAACACCGAGGTCATGATGATCGCCGCGGCGGTCACCACCTTGGCGCCGTGCACGAACCCGGTGCGCACCGCGGTGCGGGAGTCCTGCCCGTGCGAGCGGGCCTCGTGCATGCCGGACACCAGGAACATCTGGTAGTCCATGGCCAGCCCGAAGAGCACGCCGATGACGATGATCGGCATGAACGACAGCAGCGGGCCGGGCTGGGTGACGCCGAGCAGGCTGCCGAGCCACCCCCACTGGTGCACGGCCACGGTGGCGCCGAACGCCGCACCGACCGACAGCAGGAACCCGACGGTGGCGACGACCGGCACGACGATCGACCGGAAGACCAGCATCAGGATGACGAGCGAGAGCCCCACGACGACGAGCAGGTAGGGCGGCAGCGCCGCGCCCAGCCGCTGCGAGATCTCGATGTTGGCCACGGTCGAGCCGGTGAGGCCGATCTCGGTGCCGGTGTGCCGGGCGTAGGTGTCGGCGGAGAAGTGGATCGCCTCGACGGTGTCGACGGTGGCCGGGTCGGCCGGGCCGGTGGTGGGCACGACCTGGAAGGCCAGGGTGGACTTGTCGGCGCTCACCCCGAACGGCAGCACGCTGGTCACGCCGTCGACCGACATCAGGTCGGTCGCGATGGCGGCCTGCGCGGCGAGCACCTCGGCGTCGGTGCGGGCGGTGTCCTGCTCGGGCAGGGTGGCCACGGCGATGATCGGGCCGTTGACGCCGGGACCGAACTCGTCGGCGATCGTCGTGTAGGCCGTGTGGGCGCTGGTGCCGGTCGCCTCGCTGCCACCGTCGGCCAGGCCGAGCTGGATCTGGCTGACCGGGATCGCGGCGACGCCGAGCAGCGCGACGACGGCGACGACGGTGAGCCACGGGCGCCGGGTGACGGCCCCGACGTACCAGCCGCCGTGCTCCTCCTCGCGCTCCTCGCCGGTGACCGTGCGGCTCGAGACGTCGCCGGCGGCGGCGTAGCCGTGGGCGCGCCAGGTGCGCCGTGAGACCGCGCGGGTCTTCATCAGCGCCAGCACGGCCGGGCTCACGGTGACGGCCACGGCGACGGTGATCGCGACGGTGGCCGCGGCGACCAGACCCATCTGGGCCAGGATCGGCAGGCCGGAGAGCACGAGCGCGGCGAGCGCGATGACCACGGTGGTGCCGGCGAAGACGACGGCGCTGCCGGCGGTCGCGACCGAGCGCGCGATCGACTCGTGCAGGTCCATGCCGCGCAGGATGTTGCCGCGGTGCCGGTTGACGATGAACAGGGCGTAGTCGATGCCGACGGCAAGGCCGAGCATCAGCGCCAGCGACGGGGTCATCGTGTTGAGGTCGGTGAACACGGTGAAGGCGACGGCACCCGCGAGGCCGACCCCGACGCCGAGCAGGGCCACGAGCAGCGGCAGGCCGGCGGCGATCAGGCTGCCGAGGGTGATGACGAGCACGACCAGGGCGACGGTCAGTCCGAGCACCTCACCGGGGCCGATGAGCGAAGTGTCCTGGGTGATCTCGACGCTGTACGAGGCGGTGAGGCCGGCGGCCGCCAGCGCCGCGTCGGCCGTGGCGGGGATCTGCGCGCGGTCGTCGACCGGCACCGACTGGGCGTTGTCGTCGAACTGCACCTGCACGACCGCGTGCGTGCCGTCCTTGCTCACCAGCCGGGTGGCGGCGGTGGCGGCGGCCACGGCCTTGCCGTTCTCGTACTGGGCCCGGCCGGCAGCGAGGTCGGCCGCCCCCTGGTCGACCTGGGCCTGCGCGGTCTTCAGCTGGGCGCGCCCGGACTCGACCTGGGCCCTCAGGCCGGGCAGGGTCGGGTCGTTCGGGTTGGCGGCCTCGAGCTGGGCGATCAGCGCCTCGCCACCGGCGAGCTGACCCTGGCCCTGCGCGAGCTTGGCGCGGCCGGCATCCAGCTGGGCCTGCCCGTCCTCCAGCTTCGTGGCCGCGGCGGCGAGCTCGGTGGCGCTCTTGTCGAGGCCGGCCTGCGCCTCGAACGGGTTGTTGACCCGCTTGACGTGCGGCACGGTCTCCCACCTGGCGAACACGGCCTCGGCGGCCGCGCGCTGCTCGTCGGTGATCTTCGAGCCGTCGGTGGTCTGCAGCACCACGGTGCCGGCGCCGCCGGCGGCCTGGGGGATCTCCTTGCCGAGCCCGTCGATGACCTTCTGGAAGGTCGTGCCGGGGATCGAGATCTGGCTGGTCAGCGGCTTGCCGAGGGTTCCGGCGAGGGCGCCGAGGCCGACGAGCAGCACCAGCCAGACGGTCAGCGTGCGCCAGGCGTGGGCGGCGCACCAGCGGCCGAGGCGGTACAGGAGGGAGGACATGGGGGGCCTTCTCGAGGTGGGGAGGGAGGTCAGGCGGTTCGCGCGGCGACGCTGGCGCGCTGGGGGTCGAGGCCGGTGCGGACGTGGCCGATCGCGGCGCTGAAGCACTCGCGCAGGGAGGTGGTGCGCTCGACGACGTCGGATGCCGTGACGCCGGCACCCGACGCGGTGGCGGTCTGGCGCAGCCACACGCGGAACGCGGCCTCGGACGCCCCGACCAGCCCGGAGGCGAGGGTGGCGACGTAGACGTCGGTGGCGTCGGCGCCCAGCCGCCGGCGCAGCCACCCCTCGAGCCAGTCGACCCAGGCGTGCAGCGCGACGAGGATCAGGCCGCGGGCGTGGGGGGAGGCCTCACCCGCTGCGGCGAGCACCCCGATCCGCTCGAGGAGGTCGGTGTCGCCGGGGTCGGTCACGATGACGAGCGCGCTGTCGAGGACGTCCTCGTCGACGGGGCGCGCGTCGAGGCGGGCCCCGACCGACGCGAAGAACTCGGTGACGCTGGCGGTGAGCACGGACTCGACCGAGGGGAAGTAGTTGAAGAAGGTGCGGCGTGACACCCCGGCCCGGTCGGCCACGGCCTCGGCCGTGAGGCCCTCGAAGCCGACGTCGCGCACGAGCGAGTAGGCGGCCTGCACCAGCGCGGCACGGGTCTCGATGCGCTTGCGGCTGCGCAGCGAGCACTCGTCGCGGGACAAGCCGGGGCGGAGGTTCACCCGGTCGACGGTACGCGAACGTGCACGGGTGTGCAAACATGCACGGGGGTGCATCCGCAACCCTCGACAGCCCACCCGTGAGACCCTGTCGCCATGGTCGATCGGACGGCGCCGGAGCCGCGCCAGGAGGCGCTGGTGCGCCGCATTCGTGAGTCCGTCATCGGTGAGGACCTGGTGATGACCACCCCCTACGGCCGGCGCCGCGTCACGTACGCCGACTACACGGCATCCGGGCGGGCCCTGACCTTCCTCGAGGACTTCGTGCGTGACGAGGTGCTGCCCGGCTACGCCAACACGCACACCGAGAGCAGCGGCACCGGCCTGCAGACCACCCGGCTGCGCGAGGACGCGCGGCGGATCATCCACGACGCGGTGCACGGCGACGACGACACCGTGGTGATCTTCACCGGGTCGGGCTGCACGGCGGCGATCGACAAGCTGATCGGGGTGCTCGGGCTGCGCATCCCGTCGGCCCTCGAGGACCGCTGGCACCTGTCCGAGCAGATCCCGCCAGACCAGCGGCCGGTCGTCTTCATCGGCCCGTACGAGCACCACTCCAACGAGATCCCGTGGCGCGAGTCGATCGCCGACGTCGTGACGATCCGCGAGGACGCCGACGGCGGGGTCTGCCAGGAGCACCTGCGCGAGCGGCTCGAGGAGTTCGCCGACCGGCCGCTGAAGATCGGCTCGTTCAGCGCGGCCTCCAACGTCACCGGCATCGTGTCGGACACCTACGGCATCTCGACCCTGCTGCACGAGCACGGCGCCCTGGCGTTGTGGGACTTCGCCGCCGCGGCCCCCTACGTCGACATCGAGATGACCGCCCCCGCCGGTCACCCGCTCGCGTACAAGGACGCCATCTTCCTCTCACCGCACAAGTTCATCGGCGGCCCGTCGACCCCCGGGGTGCTCGTCGCCCGGCGTGAGCTGTTCACCAACCGGGTGCCGGTCGTGCCCGGCGGCGGCACCGTCGCCTACGTCAACCCCGAGGACCACGCCTACCTCGCCGACCCGGCCCACCGCGAGGAGGGCGGCACCCCGGCGATCATCGAGGCGGTGCGGGCCGGGCTGGTCTTCCAGCTCAAGGAGGCCGTGGGGGTCGAGACGATCCGCGCCCACGAGGAACGGCTGCTGGCCCGGGCCGTCGAGGCCTGGCGCGCGGAACCGTCGATCGAGATCCTCGGCAACCTCGAGGCCCCGCGGCTGTCGATCGTGTCGTTCGTCGTGCGGGCGCCCTCGGGGCACTGGCTGCACCACAACTTCGTCGTCGCCCTCCTCAACGACCTGTTCGGGGTGCAGTCGCGCGGCGGCTGCTCGTGCGCCGGCCCCTACGGCCACCGGCTGCTCGGCATCGACCTCGAGCGCTCCCACGAGTTCGAGCGCGAGATCACCGGCGGCTGCGAGGGCATCAAGCCGGGCTGGGTGCGGGTGAACTTCAACTACTTCCTGTCCGACACCGTCGCCGACTACGTCGTGGATGCCGTGCGCCTCGTCGCGCGCGACGGCTGGCGGTTGCTCGGTGACTACCTCTTCGACCCGCTCACCGGGCGCTGGCGACACCGCGACGGGCTGGTCGAGCCGCCCATCCGGCTCGGTGACGTCGGGTACGCGGACGACGGGTCGATGGTCGTGCCGCGCTCGGACGCCCGCGGAGGTGAGGAGCTGCTCGCGCAGCACCTGCTCGACGGGGCCGCGATCCTCGCCGCGGCGGTGCCGCCCGACCTCGCGTCGCACCCCGCCGACGTGTCCGCCGACTTCGAGCACCTGCGCTGGTTCGACCTGCCGGAGAGCGCGATCGCCCGATGACCGCCGCTGCGCCGGGGCCCGACCCCTCGGCCGCCGGCGGCGCGCTGCCGATCGGCGACCCGGTGCCGGGGTGGTCGGCGCGGCCGTGGCCGCCCGGGGTGACGCTGGTCGGCCGCACCGCCGTGCTGGAGGCGTTGGGGGCGGGCCACGTCGACGACCTCGCCGCGGCGTGGGCCGACACCGACGAGGACCACTGGGCCTACCTGCCGATGGATCGGCCCGATTCGTCGGTGGAGGTGGCCGGGCTCGTCTCGGGCATGGTCGACGACCCGGAGTGGGTGTCGTACGCCGTGCTCGTGGGTGGGCGGGCCGCGGGGGTGCTGTCGCTGATGCGGGTCGACCCGGCGAACGGGTCGATCGAGATCGGCGCGGTCATCTTCGGCTCGCCCCTCGTGCGCACCGTCGCCTCGACCGAGGCGCAGCGGCTGCTGATGGGGCACGTGTTCGACGACCTCGGCTACCGGCGGCTGGAGTGGAAGTGCAACGCGCTCAACGCTCCCTCGCGGGCCGCTGCCCTGCGGCTGGGCTACGCGTTCGAGGGGGTCTTCCGCCAGGCGATGGTCGTCAAGGGGCGCAACCGCGACACGGCCTGGTTCTCGGTGGTCGACGGCGAGTGGCCGGCGGTGCGGGCGCAGCTGGATGCGTGGCTCGACCCGGCGAACTTCGACGCCGCCGGTGGGCAGCGCCGGCGGCTCGGCGGCTGACGACTCCTCGAACGTGGGTGAGAACCGTCGCCCACGCGACGATCTTCACCCACCTTCGCCGTCAGAGTCGGCCGGCTGCTCGTCGGACGGCTCGGACCACGACGTCCTGCAGGATGCCGTGCCCGCCGCCGGTGCCGCCGAGGGTGCGGGTGTGCTCACCCGCGGTGACGACATCCCAGAGGGCGGGGTCGAGGCGGTCGGTGATGCTGCGCGCGGTCACGCTCGCCTCGGCGGGCGGCTGGTGGTCGTGTCGCGCTGCGTGGTCGGCGTGGCCGTGGGCTGCGCCATGCCCACCGTGACCCCTGCCGTCCTCGGGTGTGCCGTGACCGTGCCCGGACTCGAGGTGACCCACGACGAGCAGCGACCCGCCGGGGGAGACCCAGGCCGAGAGCCGGTCGTAGAACTCGAGTTGGGCCATCGACGGGTGGGCGTAGTGGGTCGTCACGAGGTCGTAGGCCTGCGCGGGCTCCCACGAGCCCAGGTCGGCCCGCACCCACTCGACCCGGTCGTCGACGCCCTCGGCGGCGGCCCGCTCGGCCGCTCGTGCCAGCGGCTCGGCGGCGATGTCGACCGCGGTGACCTGCCACCCGGCCCGCCCGAGCCAGATCGCCTCGGCGCCCTCGCCGCAGCCCGCCTCCAGGGCGGACCCGGGCGTCAGCTCGCCGACCTCCTCGACCAGGTACGGGTTCGGCGGCAGCCGGTGCCCCGCGGCCGCGCCGCCCCGCGCGTAGTGCTCGTCCCAGTAGGACTGGTCGAACTCGTGGCGCGCGGGCTCGCCGTGGGGTGGGTGGAGCACCTGGGTGCGTGTCACGGCATCCGGGGTGATCGCGCCGTAGACGTGGGGGAACCGTTCTCCTGTAGACGCGTTCACGACGTCCCACTGCACCGGTGCCGTCAACCGCTGCGGGTCGACGGTCAGCAGGACCAGGTCGTCGGCGTACGAGGCGTAGTAGCGCGCGAGCACACCCGGCACCTGCTCGGGCGTGGCGCAGTGGATGAAGCCCTCGTCGTCGAGCGTGCGGCCGAGAGTCGACCAGCGGTACTCGCCGGTGCGCAGGGCCTCGTCCCAGTGCGCGACCTCGGCGAGGTGCAGGACGGGGTCGGTCATTCCACCCCCTCCGCGGCGAGCTGGGTGACCAGCGGAACCAGGTCGGCGATCGAGTCGACGACGCGGGTGGGCCGGTAGGGGAACCGCTCGACGTGCTCGGGCCGGGTCGACCCGGTCGAGACGAGCACCGTGCGCAGCCCCGCCTCGAGCCCGCTGATGATGTCGGTGTCCATCCGGTCGCCGACCATGACGGTGGTCTCGGAGTGCGCCTCGAGCCGGTTGAGCGCGCTGCGCATCATCAGCGGGTTCGGCTTGCCGATGAAGTAGGGCTGGCGGCCGGTCGCGGTGCTGATCAGCGCGGCGACCGAACCGGTGGCCGGCAGCAGCCCGGCGGCGCTCGGCCCGCTCGGGTCGGGGTTGGTCGCGATGAAGCGGGCGCCCCCGGCGATCAGCCGGATCGCCTTGGTGATGGCCTCGAACGAGTAGGTGCGGGTCTCGCCGAGCACCACGTAGTCGGGGTCGCGGTCGGTCATCACGTAGCCGACGTCGTGCATCGCCGTGGTCAGGCCGGCCTCGCCGACGACGTAGGCCGTGCCGCCGGGCCGCTGGTCGGCGAGGAAGTCGGCGGTGGCCAGCGCGGAGGTCCAGATCGCCTCCTCGGGGACGTCGATCCCGCTGCGGAGCAACCGGGCCCGCAGGTCGCGGGGCGTGTAGATCGAGTTGTTGGTCAGCACGAGGAACGCGCGGCCGGACGTCTTGAGCGCCTCGATGAACTCCGCCGCACCCGCGATGGGGTCGTCCTCGTGCACGAGGACGCCGTCCATGTCGGTGAGCCAGGTGTCGATCCGCCGAGTGGTGGTCATGCGCCCCATTGTGGCCGCCCCTGCGTACATTGCCCGGTATGCCGTCCCCCTCCTCCCGCATCCGGCCCGCCGTCGCGGGCGACGTGCCCGTCATCCTCAGGCTGGTCCGCGAGCTCGCGGAGTACGAGAAGGCCCTGCACGAGGTCGACGCCTCGGAGTCGCACCTGGGGGAGGCGCTCTTCCCGGAGGGCCGGGAGCCGGCCGCCTTCGCGCACGTCGCCGAGGTCGACGGCGAGGTCGTGGGCTGCGCCATCTGGTTCCTGTCGTTCTCGACCTGGACGGGCACCCACGGCATCTGGCTCGAGGACCTCTATGTGACTCCGGCACAACGCGGTTCGGGTCTCGGGCAGGAGCTGCTGCGGACCCTGGCTGCGATCTGCGTCGAGCGCGGCTACCACCGGCTCGAGTGGTGGGTGCTCGACTGGAACGCGCCGAGCATCGGCTTCTACGAGTCGATCGGGGCCCTGGCGCAGGACGAGTGGACCCGGTTCCGGCTCGACGGCGACGCGCTCGACGGGCTCGCAGCGCCCCCGGCGTAGCCGGTGTCTGAGCCGACCGGCCGGCTCAGACCCGCTCGAGCCCCTCGTGCACCAGGGTGAGGCTCTCGGTGGCGACCTCGTCGCGCTCGGACCGCAGGCCGCCGATCTCGAGCTTCGAGGGCCAGGCGTGCTCGAGGTGGAACCGCGCCACCGCCCGCCCCTGGCCGTCGAATAGGGCGAGTGACACCGATCGCCGGGGCTGACCCACGGGCACCGGGTCGCGCATCCACTGCTCGAAGGTGAGGTCGGCGGTGAGCCCACGGGTCACCGTCACCTGGCCTGGCTTCACCCGGCCGGGCAGCCGCCGGGTGGGGGCGTCCGGGTCGCCGCCCTCGCGGAGCTCGATGACCTCCCGCTCCCACTGCAGGCCGCTGACCTCGGTCAGCATCGTCACCCGCACCCCGTCGACCTCCAGACCGAAGCTGTGGCCGACCGCTGCGTCATGGTCCCTGCGTCCGGGCATCGCCGGCCCCCCTGTCTCGTTCGCCAACCCCGTCCTTGGCAGGGTCCCAGCGGTGCCGCGGGCCGTCAACGCCCGGACGGCTGCCACGATGGGGCGATGGGCACCCCGCTCGAGGCCGTCCCGTGGCCGGTCCGAACCCGCCGCCTGGCCCTGCGCCCCGCCACCCCCGCCGACCTCGACGCCACCTGGGCCTACCGACGGCTGCCCGAGGTCAACCGGTGGCTCACCTCCGCCTCGC
Source organism: Ornithinibacter sp. (assembly GCA_035702525.1). Lineage (GTDB taxonomy): Bacteria > Actinomycetota > Actinomycetes > Actinomycetales > Dermatophilaceae > Fodinibacter. The sequence continues at coordinate 9,443 of DASSQL010000287.1, forward strand.
TGACTGTCGAGGAGTACCGCGCCAAGTTCACGGACCCCGAGCGCCTCGCGATGGCGCTGGTGGTCGAGCTCGACGGCGCGGTCATCGGCGACCTGATGGTCAAGGTCGGCGACGCCTGGGCCCAGGCCGAGGTCAGGGAGCAGGCACGAGGGGTCCAGGCCGAGCTCGGTTGGGTGCTGCACCCCGACCACCACGGGCACGGCTATGCCACGGAGGCGGTGCGTGAGCTGGTGCGGGTGTGCTTCGAGAACCTCGGGCTGCGGCGGGTCACCGCCGACTGCTTCGCGGCCAACGAGGGGTCGTGGCACCTGATGGAACGGGTCGGGATGCGGCGCGAGGTCCACACCCGGCGCGAGTCGCTGCACCGCTCGGGCGAGTGGCTCGACGGGATGGGCTACGCCCTGCTCGCCGACGAGTGGCGGGGCGGCTGAGGGCGAAGGCGTCAGGGCTTCGGGACGTTGGCGTCGAGCTCGGCGAGCCAGGCGCGGGAGGCGACGTCGGACGGCATCCGCCAGTCACCGCGCGGCGAGAGCGATCCGCCGGCTACGACCTTCGGCCCGTTGGGGATGGCCGAGCGCTTGAACTGGTTGGCGAAGAACCGCTTCACGAAGACCTCCATCCAGTGCCGGATGGTGGCGAGGTCGTACTCGGGCCGGGCGCCCTCGGGGTAGCCCGCCGGCCAGTCACCGCGACCGGCGTCGGCCCAGGCCTGCTCGGCGAGGAAGGCGATCTTGCTCGGCCGGTAGCCACGACGCAGCACGTGGTAGAGCGTGAAGTCCTGCAGCGCGTAGGGGCCGACCGAGTCCTCGGTGGACTGGATCTTCTCGCCCGCCCTGGTCGGCACCAGCTCGGGGCTGATCTCGGTGTCGAGGATGCCGAGCAGCGTGTCGTTGACCGGTCCCTCGAACTGCCCCGACGACACGACCCAGCGGATCAGGTGCTGCATCAACGTCTTCGGCACCCCGGTGTTGACGCCGTAGTGCGACATCTGGTCGCCGACGCCGTAGGTGCACCAGCCCAGCGCCAGCTCGGACAGGTCGCCGGTGCCGAGCACGATGCCGCCGCGCTGGTTGGCCGCGCGGAAGAGGTAGTCGGTGCGCAGCCCGGCCTGCACGTTCTCGAAGGTGACGTCGTAGACCTCCTCGCCGCGCCCGAACGGGTGGCCGAGGTCCTTCAGCATCTGGGTGGCGGCCGGGCGGATGTCGAGCTCCTCCCAGGTGATGCCGAGCGACTCCATCAGGTGGATGGCGTTCGACTTCGTTCCCGCGCTGGTCGCGAACCCGGGCATGGTGAAGCCCAGGATGTGGGTGCGCGGCAGGCCGAGCCGGTCGCACGCCTTGGCCGCGACGATCAGCGCGTGGGTGGAGTCGAGGCCGCCGGAGACGCCGATGACGATGGTCGGCATCCGCGCCGGGTCGCC
>DASSQL010000288.1:0-2100 GCA_035702525.1 Ornithinibacter sp.
TGCCGCTCGTGGACGCCGATCCGGTTGCAGTACTCGACGGTGCGGCGGATCTCGTCGATGTCGGAGAAGTCGATCTGGGGGTCGATGCCCTGGCTGAACAGGTTCATCCCGAGGGTGACGAGGCAGACGTTGCCGGTGCGCTCGCCGTTGCCGAACAGCGTGCCCTCGATCCGGTCGGCGCCGGCCAGGTAGCCGAGCTCGGCGGCGGCGACCGCGGTCCCGCGGTCGTTATGCGGGTGCAGCGAGAGGACGATGCCCTCGCGACGAGCCAGGTTGCGAGACATCCACTCGATCGAGTCGGCGTAGACGTTCGGGGTCGCCATCTCGACGGTGGCCGGGAGGTTGACGATCATCTTGTGGTCGGGGGTCGGGTCGATGACCGCGATGACCTCGTTGCAGATGCGCACCGCGAACTCGAGCTCGGTGCCGGTGTAAGACTCCGGTGAGTACTCGTAGTAGACGTCCGTCTCGGGCACGGTCTCCTCGAGCTTCCGGCACAACCGGGCGCCCTGGAGGGCGATGTCGATGATGCCCTCCTCGCTCATCCCGAACACGACGCGGCGCTGCAGCACCGAGGTCGAGTTGTAGAAGTGCACGATGGCCTGCTTCGAGCCGCGGATGGCGTCGAAGGTGCGCTCGATGAGGTGGTCGCGGCACTGGGTGAGCACCTGGATGGTGACGTCGTCGGGGACGTGCCCGCCGTCGATGAGCTCGCGGCAGAAGTCGAAGTCGGTCTGGCTGGCGCTCGGGAAGCCGACCTCGATCTCCTTGTAGCCCATCTTCACGAGCAGCTTGAACATGCGCATCTTGCGCTCGGCGTCCATCGGGTCGATGAGGGCCTGGTTGCCGTCACGCAGGTCGACCGCGCACCAGCGCGGGGCCCGGGTCATCACCTGGTCGGGCCAGGTGCGGTCGGGGACGTGGACCTCGAGCTGCTCCTGGAACGGCACGTACTTCTGCGTCGGCATGCCCGAGGGCTGCTGGGGGTGGATCACTGGTCTGCTTCCTTCACACTTCGTCGGGGTTCAGCCGGTGCAGCAGAAGCTCCGCGACGAGGGGCGGCCGATTCAGGCCCCGCCGCGGCAGCGAAGGAGGAGGTGTCCGTGAAGCACCCGACCAGCCTCCCACGCACACGGCACCGAGCCAACCCCGAGGTGGGCGCGGGTCACCATTCGGGACGCAGCACGACAACGGTGACGGTGCGGCGCTCCACGAACCCGACCCGGCGGTAGAGCCGGTGGGCCCCGTCGTTGCCGTCGCGCACGTGCAGCATCGCCCGGTCGCCACGCTCCTGGATGGCGTGTGCCGCGGCCAGCGTGACGACCGCCCCCAGCCCCTCCCCGCGGACCGACGGGTCGACGCAGACGCCGGAGACCTCGCCGTACCCCTCGACGCGCATCCGCTCCCCGGCCATCGCGACGAGTCGGCCCGCGCGGCGGATGCCGAACCACCGCCCGGTGAGGTGGCTGTTCGGGCCGAACGGGCCGGGTTCGGTTGCGGCAGCGAGGGCGACCATGTCGGGCGAGTCGGATGCCGTGAGCTCGGTGACCTCACGGCTCGCCGGCGCCGGTGGCTGGGCCAGCGTGCCGGCGACGTACTGGGTGGCCGGCTCGCGGAGCAGCTCGCTCCAGCCGGTCGGCGCGGGCTCGACCTCACCGCGCAGGAACACCGCCGTGCCGCGGGGGCCGACGAGCTCGGCGAGTGCCGCCCAGCCGCGGTCGTCGAGGTGCTCGACCCCGCAGAACGGGCCGATGTCGTCGCGGTAGCGGTGAGCCGCACCGTCCGACGAGCTGTCGGCGAGGTGCGCCTGGGGCCCGGTGAGGGCGTGCCAGGCCATGTCGTCGAGCACGCGCTCGTCGGGGGTGGGCACGCTCATCCCCGGACCCGCACCGACAGGCAGGTGACGCAGCCCTCGAGCTTCTCGAACTCCGACACGTCGACCTCGGTGACCGCGTAGCCACGCTCGCGGTACGACGCCGCGGTTCGGGGGGCGCTGGCGGCCATGAGCAGGTGGTCGGCTGCGAGGTGCACGACGTGGGCGCCGGCCTCCTCGGGGACGTCCTCGTAGCGCGGGAACGCCTCCTTGTCGTCGACGACCGG
>DASSQL010000289.1:0-4045 GCA_035702525.1 Ornithinibacter sp.
GTGGGGGTGGTGGTCATCGGGAGAGCTCCTCGGTGGGGGGCTGGGTGGGGGTCAGGTGGGCCGCGACCAGCGCGGCGGTGAGGTCGGCGCGCACGGTGTCGGCCGACGCACAGGTGAGGGCGGCCAGGGCCTGGCCGTAGCGGGCGGCCTCCACGACGTCGGCCCCCTCGAGCAGGGCGTGCACGTAGCCCGCGGTCATCGAGTCGCCCGCGCCGGTGACGTCGGCGACCTCCACGGTGGGGGCGCCGACGAGCACGGCCCGCGACCCGGCATCCGCCGACGGGTCGTCCACCGGTCCGGCGGTCGACAACAGGCTGCCGCGGGTACCGCGTCGCACCCACACCTGCTCGACGCCACGGGCGTGCAGGAGGTCGGCCGCGGCGCGCACGTCGTCGACCGTGTCGGCGACGGCCCGGCCCACCAGGGCGGCGAGCTCGTCGACGTTCGGGGTGACCGTGTGCACGCGCACCGAGCCGTCGAACACCGGCGCGGCGGCCGTCGCCTTGGCCACGCTCACCGGCTCGAACACCGAGCGCACCCCGGCGTCCTGCGCCGCCGAGAGCAGCCAGCGGATGACGGTCGCGTCGAGGTTCGCGTCGACGACCAGGGCGTCGGCGGCGCCGAGCAGGGTCGGCACGACGGCGAGGTCGGCCACGGTGAGCTCGTCGGTGGCACGCATGTCGGCCACCGCGATGTGCAGGTCACCGGTGTCGTCGAGCACGGCGGCGTAGGTGCCGGTGGGGTGCGGCGAGACGACCACGTGGCGGCACTCGACGCCTGCGGCGGCGGTGCGCTGCAGCACGGTGTCGCCCGCGGGGTCGTCGCCGACCGCCGCGACGAGCACCGTGGGGCGGCCGAGCCGGGCCAGGTTCTCGGCGATGTTGCGACCGACTCCCCCGACCGTCGCCGAGGCGGTTCCCGGGTTGCTCGTGCCGAGCACGGGGGCCGCCGCGGTGCGCACCTTGGTGTCGAGCACCGCTCCCCCGACGACCACGACCGAGCCGGCCTCGGGCCGCACGATGTAGCCCCGGCCGAGCACGACGCCCTTGCGGGTGAGGTTGCTCAGGTGCACCGACACGGCCGCGCGGGTGGAGCCGATCCGCTCGGCGAGCGCCGCGGCATCCAGCAGCGGGTCGGCGCGCAGCAGGTCGACGATCTCGAGCTCGCGGGCGGTCAGGTTCACGTTGCAGATACTAAGACTGCTTGCACTTCCAAGCAAGAACGTGTGCCCGATCCCGTCGAGGTCCCACGACGCGCTGACCGGTCGCGCGAGGCATCAGCGTGTCGCGGGACCTCGTCCACCCCTGGCTCGCGGGCCGTTCGGCCTCAGGCGTCGGGGTTCTCGACCGAGGTGGCGACGGCAGCGAGGGCGGCGCGCACCTCGGCCTCGGCCGCGGCGAGGGCGACGCGCGAACGCTCGAGGCGCGCGACGGCATCCGGTGCGGGGGCGAGGCCGCGGCGGCGCACCCGGGCGAGCACCTTCTCGGCCGCGAGGTCACCGGGCAGCGACGTGGGGATGCCGTGCAGCAGGTCGGCCGCATAGCCTCCCCCGCCGTCGGGGTCGGCACCCTTCTCCTGGGCCTTGATCCGCTCCCACGCCTGCTCGACCTCGGCCGGGGTCGAGGCGTCACCGTCGGCGAAGACGTGGGGGTGGCGGCGCACCAGCTTGTCGACGAGCAGCCCGGCCACGGTGTCGATGTCGAAGGCCTCGGCGCCGGCCTCCTCGGCCACCCGCGCGTGGAAGACGACCTGCAGCAGCACGTCGCCGAGCTCTTCGGCGAGGTGGGTCCGGTCGCCGCTCTCGATGGCGTGCAGCGTCTCGTGGGCCTCCTCGACGAGGTACGGCGCGAGGCTCTCGTGGGTCTGCTCGGCGTCCCAGGGGCAGCCGCCCGGCGAGCGCAGCCGGTCCATCGTGGCGACGACGTCGAGCAGCCGGCCACCCTGCACGTCCCACGACCCGACGACGACCTCGACGTCCGGGGGCACCTCGAGCCGGGACACCTCGGACGCCAGGGCGTCGCTCAGCCCCGGGTCGCCGTCGGACGAGCCCAGCCACACCACCGACTCCGTGGCCGCGAGGTCGACCAGGCGGCGGGCCAACGCCGGCGGGGTCGCGTCGTCGACCTCCTCGACGGCGAAGCCCAGCTCGTCGACCGCCTCCGAGAGCGGCTCGTCGAGGCTGCGGGTGAGCCGGAGCGTCGCGGCGGCGACGGCCTCCCACGCACCGTGCGAGAGCAGTCCGGGCGCGACGCGGGGCGACGTGACGACCAGCGCGAGCCGGCCGTCGGTCACTGCGCGGCGTTGAGCGGCTTGACCCAGCCGGGCGTCGTGAGCTCGATCGACGCGGTCTGCGGGTTGAACGTGCCGTAGCGCGGGTTGACGTCGATCTTCAGCGACTGCAGCTGCTTGGTCAGGACCTGGGCGTCGGCGTCGGTGAGCTTGCCGTCGCCCTGCGCGGTCGAGATGGCCGACGCGAGCTTGATGATCTCGAGCGTGGAGTCTGCCGGGTTCGCGACGCCCCGCTTCTGGGCGTCGAGCCTCGCGACCGAGTCGGAGACCCTGACCCCGAGACCGTCGAGGTAGGTGAGCACCACGGGGGCCTGCACCAGGGCGGTCAGGGTGCCGGTGGGGGTGAGCTTGGCCTGCAGCAGGGCCGGGTTCATCGAGTTCACCTCGGACTGGGCCGTCTGCAGCGAGGTCTCGGTGATGACCTCCCCGTCGACGACGGCGGCCCGGTTGGGCCCGGCGGGGCCGGCACAGCCGGCCAGCACGAGCGCGGCGCCGACGGCGAGCGCCGCCACGGAGCGGCGAACCGAGAGAGTCACGAGCAGTCCTTTCGACAGGTGCGTTCCCGCTACGGGCGGGCGGTGGCCACCCGGGCGGCCTGCCCCACATTGTCCATGACGACCGAGCGGATGACGTCACCAGCCCAGGCGAGCACGTCGCGGTCGCGCAGCGGGCGGCCGCCGACCCGGGCCGTCATCGGCTTCGGGACGAGCACGGTGCCCAGCGCGTGCTTGACGATCGAGCCCGGGTAGAGGCGCTGCAGGCGCAGCTCCTGGCTCTCGCGCAGCTCGAGCGGGCCGAAGCGGACGTGGTTGCCCTGCAGGCTGATGTCGCCGATGCCGGCGGCCCGGGCCACCGTGCGCAGGCGGGCGACCTCGAGCAGGTTGCGCACCGCCTCGGGCGGGGCGCCGTAGCGGTCGACGAGCTCGGCCTCGATGTCGGCGAGCTGCGCCTCGTCGACGACCGCGGCCAGCTTCTTGTACATCTCCAGGCGCAGCCGCTCGTGCGGCACGTAGTCGTGCGGCAGGTGGGCGTCGACCGGCAGCTCGATCTTGATCTCGGTCGGGCTCTCGTCGGTGTCGCCGCGGAAGCTCGCGACGGCCTCGCCGACGAGCCGCACGTAGAGGTCGAACCCGACGCCCGCGATGTGCCCCGACTGCTCGCCGCCGAGCAGGTTGCCGGCGCCGCGGATCTCGAGGTCCTTCATCGCCACCTGCATGCCCGAGCCGAGGTCGGTGTTGCTCGCGATGGTCTGCAGCCGGTCGAGCGCCGTCTCGGTGAGGGGCGCCTCGGGCGGGTAGAGGAAGTACGAGTAGGCGCGCTCGCGGCCGCGCCCGACGCGGCCGCGCAGCTGGTGCAGCTGGGAGAGCCCGAGCCGGTCGGCGCGCTCGACGATCAGGGTGTTGGCGTTGGAGATGTCCAGCCCGGTCTCGACGATCGTGGTGCAGACGAGCACGTCGAACCGCTTCTCCCAGAAGTCGAGCACGACCTGCTCGAGCTTGTGCTCGCCCATCTTCCCGTGGGCCACGGCGATGCGGGCCTCGGGCACGAGCTCGCGGATGCGGGCGGCGGCCTTCTCGATGGTGGACACCTTGTTGTGCACGAAGAAGGTCTGGCCCTCACGCATCAGCTCGCGCCGGATGGCGGCGGTGAGGGTCTTCTCGTCGTAGGCACCGACGTACGTGAGCACCGGGTGGCGCTCCTCGGGCGGGGTCTGCAGGGTCGACATCTCGCGGATGCCGGTGACCGCCATCTCGAG
>DASSQL010000290.1:0-5007 GCA_035702525.1 Ornithinibacter sp.
GGGCTCGCGCGACACCAGCACAACAGGATACGCAACCTCGGGCATTCCCCGAAATCGCGACCTCGGTAGCGGGAGCGGGGCTCGATCCCGCGACCTCACGATTATGAGTCGTGCGCTCTAACCAGCTGAGCTACCCCGCCAGGGGGGTCGACCGGGCCTGCCTCTCGACCGGTCCCGGCGGACCAGAGCCCCCTGTCGGAATCGAACCGACGACCTTTTCCTTACCATGGAAACGCTCTACCGACTGAGCTAAGGGGGCGTGCGCCACCGGCGGAGACCGCCCGGGCGCGACGGAGACATTACACGCTCAGGATCGGTCCAGCGAAATCCGCGCGTCGACGAGGGAGGGCCCGTACCAGGTGAGCAGCCGACCCGACACCAGACGCGTCTCGACCTGCCGGAACGCCTCCGGCCCGTCGCCGGGAGTGAAGACGTACGGCTCATCGGGCAGCAGCACCAGATCGGCCGCGGCCGGGTCGTCCAGGGCCGCGAGGTCGACCGCCGGGTAGCGCCCCGGCACCCCCGCCGTCGACACCTCGAAGCCGGCCCGGGCGAGCAGGTCGGCCGTGAACGTCGGCCGGCCCACCACCATCCACGGGTCGCGCCACACCGGCACCACGACTCGCGCCGCCGCCCGCGGCACCGACCCGCACCACGCGTCCTCGGCGGCGACCAGCCAGCCCGGGTCCTCGCCCACCTCCAGCACCTCCCGCAGCAGCCGCCGCATCGACGCCACGGCCGCGGGCACGGTCTCGATGTCCGTGACCCAGACCGCGATGCCGCGCTGGCGCATCCGCCGGACGTCGAGCTCGCGGTTCTCCTCCTTGTTGGCCACGACGAGGTCGGGCCGCAGCGCCGCCACCGCGGCGAGGTCGGGGTTCTTGGTGCCGCGCACCCGACCCACGCCGCGCTCGTCGAGGTCGGCGGGGTGGGTGCACCAGTCGGTGGCCCCGACCAGCCGCTCGGGGCAGGTGGCGGCCAGGGCCTCGGTGAGCGACGGCACGAGCGAGACCACGCGCGCGACGACCCCGGGCAGCTCGACGGCGTGCCCGAGGTCGTCGGTGAGAGCCCGCGTCATCCGACGACGACCGTCAGCGCGGGGCCATCCGCAGCGCGCCGTCCATCCGGATCGTCTCGCCGTTGAGGTAGTCGTGGTCGATGACCGCCAGTGCCAGCTTGGCGTACTCCTCGGGGCGGGCCAGCCGCGCCGGGAACGGGACTCCCGCGGCCAGCCCGGCGCGGAACTCGTCGGACACGGTGGCCAGCATCGGCGTCTCGACGATGCCGGGTGCGATGGTGACCACCCGGATGCCGTACTGCGCGAGGTCGCGCGCGGCCGGGAGGGTGAGCCCCACGATGCCGCCCTTGGACGCGCTGTAGGCGGCCTGGCCGACCTGGCCGTCGAACGCGGCGATGCTCGCGGTGTTGATGACGACGCCGCGCTGCCCGTCGGCGTCGGGCTCGGTGGCGGCGATGGCCTCGGCGGCGACCGCGAGCACGGTGAACGACCCGACCAGGTTGATCTCGACGACCTTGCGGAACAGCCCGAGGTCGTGCACCCCCTTGCGGCCGACGATGCGGGCCGAGGGGCCGATGCCGGCGCAGTTCACGACCGTGCGCAGCGGCCGCGCGGGGTCGTCGGACGCCTGCGCGACGGCGGCGCGGACCTGCTCCTCGGAGGTGACGTCGGTCGGGGCGTACTCGACCCCCTCGACGGCGGGCCCGGACGCGCAGGCGTCGGGCAGGTCGAGGGCGACGACGCGGGCGCCCTGGGCGGCCAGGGCCGCGGCGGTGGCGGCACCGAGGCCGGAGGCCCCTCCGGTGACGATGGCGGTGGTGTTCGCGAGCTGCATGGCCGTCATCCTGCCACCGGTCGCGACCGCCCCCGGTGTCGGTGGCGGGCCGTACCGTGGGGGTCATGGAGCTGCGCATCGGTGGGCACGTCGACCAGACCGACCCGGTGGCGGAGGCCGCCGCCCGGGGAGCGACGCTGAGCCAGTTCTTCCTCGGCGACCCGCAGAGCTACAAGGGGCCGGTCGTGCAGTTCGCCGGCGGTGCCGCGGCCCTCAGGCAGGCGGCGGAGGAAGCCGGCGTCGACCTCTACGTGCACGCGCCCTACCCGATCAACGTCGCGTCGACGAACAACCGCATCCGCATCCCCGGCCGCAAGCTGCTCCAGCAGCACCTGCACGCGGCGGCCGAGATCGGCGCCAAGGCCGTCATCGTGCACGGCGGCCACCTCGGCAAGGACGAGGACTCCGACGTCGGCTTCGACAACTGGCGCAAGTGCGTCGACGGGCTCGAGATGCCGGTGCCGCTGCTCATCGAGAACACCGCCGGGGGCGACAACGCGATGGCCCGTCGGCTCGAGGCGATCGAGCGGCTCTGGGAGGCGATCGGCCGGGCCGAGGGCGGCGACACGGTCGGCTTCTGCCTCGACACCTGCCACGCCCACGCCGGCGGCACCGACCTCGGCAGCGTCGTCGAGAAGGTGCGGGCCATCACCGGCCGGGTCGACCTGGTGCACTGCAACGACAGCCGCGACGAGTTCGACACCGGCGCCGACCGGCACACCAACCTCGGGTCGGGTCACATCGACGGCGCCGACCTCGCCGACGTCGTCCGGGACGCCGGCGCCCCGGTGGTCGTCGAGACGCCCGGCGGGGTCGAGGGCCAGTCGGCCGACATCGCCTGGCTGCGCGAGCGGCTCACCGGGTAGGCGGGCCGCTCGCCCCACGCGGTCGCGGTCGCGGCCGACCGGCATCCGGCGGTGGCGGCCGGCCGGCATCCGGCCCGGCCGCCGGTCCGCGCGGCGAGAGCCCGGGTCAGTGCCCCGGGCCGGTGACGATCTTGGCTCGCTCCGACGGGTGCGCCCCACCCTTGCGGGCGAGGGTGGCGCAGGCCTCCTCGATGTCGCGGGCGAGCGTGTCGACGTGCTCGCGGCTCATCGTCTCCTTGACGAGGGCACGCATGATCGTCACGTCCTGGGCATTCGGCGGCAGGGTGTACGCGGGCACCATCCAGCCGCGCTCGGCCGAGAGCTGCCAGGCGATGTCGAACTCGTTGTAGTCCTCCTCGCCGGAGAGCCGGAAGGCGACCAGCGGCAGCTGCTCCTCCTCGCGCCCGATGATCTCGAAGCGCCCCATGGCGTCGAGCTTGTCGGCGAGCACCCGGGCGTTCTCCTGCATGTTCTTCATGATGTACGTGTAGCCGGCCCGCCCGTAGCGCACCAGGTTGTAGTACTGCGCCAGCACCATCGAGGAGCCGGTGGAGAAGTTCAGCGTGAAGGTGGCGTCGGTCTTGCCGAGGTAGTTCTCCTCGAAGACCAGGTCGGGGGCCAGGTCGGACGTCTCACGGAAGATCAGCCAGCCGATGCCGGGGTAGACCAGCCCGAACTTGTGGCCCGAGACGTTGATCGAGCGCACCTGCTCGAGCCGGAAGTCCCACGGCGAGTCCGGGTAGAGGAACGGCCAGACGAAGCCGCCGCTCGCGCCGTCGACGTGCAGCGGCACGTCGAGGCCCTTGTCGTTCTTGAGCCGCACGAGCAGGTCGTTGATGCCGACGATGTCGTCCTTGTGGCCGGTGAACGTGGTGCCGAGCACGGCTGCGACGCCGATCGTGTTCTCGTCGACGTGCGGCGCGACGTCGTCGGGCCCGATCGTGTACTTGCCGGGGCCGAGCGGCACGATCCGCGGCTCGACGTCGAAGTAGCGGCAGAACTTCTCCCACACGACGTGCACGTCGCCGCCGAAGACCAGGTTGGGCCGGTCGGTGGGCTTGCCGGCCGCCGCATGACGGGTGCGCCAGTTCCACTTCAGCGACAGCGCCCCGAGCATGATCGCCTCGGACGAGCCCTGGGTGCGGGCCCCGGTGGTCTCCCCCGGCGCGTGGAAGAGGTCGGCCAGCATCCGGATGCAGCGCTGCTCGATCTCCGCGGTGCGCGGGTACTCGGCGTGGTCGATGAAGTTGCGGTGCAGGTTCTCGGCGATGATCCGCTGCGCCTGCGGCTCCATCCAGGTGGTGACGAAGGTGGCGAGGTTCCGCGCGGGGTCGCCCTCGAGCGCGATGTCCTCGCCGACGAGCCGCATCGCGTCGGTGGGTGACATACCCGTCGTGGGGAAGGTCGTGCTCGGCACCTCCGCGGTGGCGAAGCGGTTGCCGAACAGGGCGGCGTCGGCGTCGGACGGGACGTAACTGGTCATACGGTCTCTCCTTGGTGGACGGGCGGGATCGCTCGGGTCGTGGCGAGGTCTAGGGGGTCGGGCCGGATGCCGTGGTGGGCACCGCGTCGAGGGCACGCCGCCAGGCGGGGAGCATCAGCGCGGCACCGATGAAGAAGCACACGGCCCCGAGGAGCGTGCCCGCGACGGAGACCCTGGTGTTCGCGACCGAGCCGGTCGACGGCAGCACGTAGCTGGCGAGGGCGGAGGCCATGAACAGCACCGACCCGAGCATGTTGACCCAGGCGATCCACCACGGCAGCGAGGCGGTGTCGACCGAGAGGAACCGGCGCGAGACGGCGAGGATGCCGTAGGTGCTGGCGACGAGGAAGAGGATCGACCCGAACAGGTCGGGCCGCCACACGTAGCGGTCGGCCTCGGCGGCCGTCGCGTTGTGGGTCAGGGCCGCGAAGGTGCTGATGTTGAAGAACAGCGTGCCCGGGAACTGGGAGGCCGCGGCGAGCCAGTTGCGGTCGTCGGGCAGCCACCCCCACCGGTTCGCCTGCACGGGCACGTCCTGGCCGGCCCGGTCGACGCCGGTCGTGGCGGGGCTCTGCGCCTGCACGAGCTGGCAGTACGAGGCACTGGTGAAGAAGATCGAGCCGACGAAGTAGGTGACGCCGTCGAACCAGCCACCGACGGCGTCGAGGTAGGCGGGCACCGAGCCGATCACGAAGCACGCCGAGCCGACCATGAAGAGCCAGGCGATCGCCGCGTTCAGGCGTGCGGGGCGCACGGTCATCTGGCTGCTCCCTCTCGACGACGGGCCGTCCCGTCCACTCTGGAG
>DASSQL010000291.1:0-7885 GCA_035702525.1 Ornithinibacter sp.
GGGTGCGACACGGCGTCGTCGGCCAGCGACCAGCCGGCCAGCCAGCCGTCCTGCGGGCGCCCGGTGAGCACCAGGATCGGCGGGCAGTCGAAGATCTCGTTCTTCAGCTGGCGGCACAGCCCCAGCCCGCCGGCCGGGGTCGCCTCGCCGTCGAGCACGACGACGTCGAACCCACCGGCATCCATCGCCTCGATGACGGCCTCGGGAGTCGCGCACTCGCGCCACGACACGATCTCGACGTCACGCGCCGGGCGGCGGCCGGCCGCCGCGCGCACCGCGTCGCGGGTGGTGATGTCGTCGCTGTAGAGGAGGACCGAAACCCGGTGGACACCGTCGGTCGTCGAGGCCTGCGCCGGGGTGCCGGCGTCGTGCGAAGAGGTCATGCGGGCATCGTACCGGTGGCCCGTTTCGCAACTTGTCGAGCCTTTCGGGGGGTCATGGAAGCGCCCGTCGCCGGTTCCGGCCATAATGTCGTTCGTGGCGACTCAGACAGCACCCCAGACCCGGCCTTCGGGGCCCGTTCCCTCGATCCCGGGTCAAGGGCCTGCGACCAGGCCCAACATGGTGGCGGTCGGCACCATGGTGTGGCTGTCCAGCGAGCTGATGTTCTTCGCGGCGCTGTTCGCCTTCTACTTCACCATCCGCGGCCACGAGGGCGAGCTGTGGGCCGACCACACGGTCCGGCTCAACGTGCCGTTCGCGCTGTGCAACACCATCGTGCTGGTCGTGTCGTCGGTGTGGTGCCAGCTCGGCGTGCTGCAGGCCGAGAAGGGCATCGTCGCCCGGCCCGCCGGCACCTCGCTCACGAAGGTCTCGGCCTGGGGCATGCGGGAGTGGTACGTCCTCACCTACGTCTTCGGCGCGATCTTCATCGCCGGCCAGGTCTACGAGTACGCCCACCTCGTCCAGGAGGGCATCACGCTGTCCTCCGACGCCTACGGCTCGGTGTTCTACCTCGCCACCGGCTTCCACGGCATGCACGTCACCGGCGGTCTCATCGCGTTCATGCTGATCATCGGGCGCACCTTCACCACCCGCCGCTACTCGCACGCGCAGGCCACCGGCGCGGTCGTCACGTCGTACTACTGGCACTTCGTCGATGTGGTGTGGATCGCCCTGTTCATCATGATCTACGTCCTGAAGTGACCCCAGCCGCACCCGGTCCAGCCCACCGAACCGCACCAGACGACAGGAACGCACCGTGAACTCACTGGCAGCCCGCCGCCGACACCCGGCAGCGATCGCCATCCTGCTGATGCTCGGCCTGTTCCTCACCGGCGCCGTGTACGCCGCGATCGCGCCCAAGGACGCCGACGCCACGACCAAGGCGCTTCCCGCCCAGTCCATCGAGGAGGGCAAGCAGCTCTTCCTCGCCAACTGCGCGTCCTGCCACGGCCAGAACGCCGAGGGTCGGGCGACCGGCAACGGCGACAAGATCGCCGGTCCCGCGCTGGCCGGCACGGGCGCCGCGGCGGTCGACTTCCAGGTGGGAACCGGCCGGATGCCGTTGTCCGGGCCGATGGTCCAGGCTCCCGGCGGCGGTGAGATCCGGTTCTCCGACGAGCAGATCGCCGCGCTCGGGGCCTACATCGAGTCCCTCGCCCCCGGCCCGGAGGTCCCCTCCGACGAGGCCGTCGACCCCACCAAGGGTGACCCGGCCAGGGGCGGCGAGCTGTTCCGCGTCAACTGCGCGATGTGCCACAACGCGGCGGGTGCCGGTGGCGCCCTGACCCGCGGCAAGTACGCCCCCGCGATCGGCGACATCAGCGACAAGCACATCTACGAGGCCATGGTCACCGGCCCGCAGAGCATGCCGGTGTTCAACGACGCCAACCTGACCCCCGAGAGCAAGCGCGACGTCATCGCCTTCCTCAACACCATCGACGCGCAGGAGAACCCCGGCGGCATGGCCCTGGGCTCCCTGGGCCCGGTCACCGAGGGGCTGTTCGCCTGGGTCTTCGGACTCGGCATCCTCGTGGGCTGCGCCGTCTGGCTCGGCTCCAAGTCGGCCTAGCCCCCACACCCGTCACCGCCCGCACATCGACGAGAAGATCGGTATCCCGATGAACGACCAGGACACCACCCACCCCGGCAGCGAGGTGGCCAGCACCGAGCACGGCACCGCCGTGCGCCTCGACCAGGGCCACGTCGTCGGGGACGGCGGCCTGCCCGAGCGGTTCACCAACCCCGGGCTGCCCGAGCACGTCGCGCGGATGGCCGACCTCGACGAGGCCGCGGCCCGCCGGGCCGAGAAGCAGGTCGCCACGCTCTTCGGCATCTCGATCATCGGCACCCTGGCCTTCATCGTCTGCTACTTCGCGATCAGCCTCGAGACCACGATCTTCGTTCCCGGCATCGGCGAGACCAGCGCGTCCAACTTCGCCCTCGGCGTCACCATGGCTCTGGGCCTGCTCGGCATCGGCTTCGGCGCCGTGCACTGGGCGAAGACCCTGATGCCCGACGAGGAGGTCGTCGAGGAGCGCCACCAGATGCGCGCCACCGACGAGTCCCGCGACCGGGTCGTCGAGGTGCTCAAGGAGGGCGGCACCAGCTCGCAGATCACCCGGCGCCCGATGATCAAGTACACCCTCGGCGGAGCGCTCGGCCTGTTCGCCGTACCGCTCGTGCTGCAGGTGGCCGGCTCGCTCGGCCCGATGCCGCAGAACAGCCTGTCGCAGACCTTCTGGAACGGCGGCCCCAGCGGCCCCGGCCAGGACCCCACCTTCAAGCCCCTGCGCCTGATGCGCGACCCCGAGAACACCCCCATCAAGGCCGAGGACGTCACCATCGGCTCGGTGTTCCACGTGATGCCGCAGGGCCTGCTGCCCGACCCCATCACCGGCGACGGGGGCACCCCGAACCTCCTCGAGGAGAAGGCCAAGGCGGCCGTGCTCCTCATGCGCCTCGACGAGAACATCATCAAGTCCCAGAAGGAGCGTGACTGGGGCTTCCACGGCATCGTTGCCTACTCCAAGATCTGCACCCACGTCGGTTGTCCGGTCGGCCTCTACGAGCAGACGACGCACCACCTGCTCTGCCCGTGCCACCAGTCCACCTTCGACGTGACCCAGGACGCGAAGGTCATCTTCGGTCCGGCCAAGCGGCCCCTGCCGCAGCTGCAGATCACCGTCGACGACGAGGGCTACCTCGTCTCCAAGGCCCCGTTCCAGGAAGCGGTCGGCCCGAGCTTCTGGGAGCGTGGCAGCGCATGAGCACCGAGACCACCCCGCGTCCCGCCGACGCCCTGCGCGACGGCGACACCCCGGCCCACGCAGCCCCCTCCGGTGCTGCCCGCAAGATCGGTGGTGTCGCCGGCTGGGTCGACGACCGCACCGGCGCGGCCAAGCCGGTCGGCTACCTGATGAAGAAGGTCTTCCCGGACCACTGGTCGTTCATGCTCGGCGAGATCGCGATGTACTCGATGATCATCTGCCTGCTGACCGGGGCGTTCCTGACCTTCTGGTTCGTCCCCAGCGCCGGGCACACCGTCTACGACGGCTCCTACGTGCCGCTGCGCGGGGTCAGCATGTCCGAGGCCTACGCCTCGACGCTGAACATCTCGTTCGACATCAAGGGCGGACTGATCATCCGCCAGATCCACCACTGGGCCGCGCTGATGTTCATCGTCGCCCTGTCGGTGCACATGTTCCGGGTGTTCTTCACCGGAGCCTTCCGCAAGCCGCGCGAGATCAACTGGGTCATCGGCTCGGTGCTCGCGCTGCTCGCCATCATCGAGGGCTTCGCCGGGTACTCACTGCCCGACGACCTGCTCTCGGGCACCGGGCTGCGGGCCATGGAGGGCTTCGTGCAGACCGCCCCCGTCATCGGGTCCTACCTGGCCTTCATGATCTTCGGCGGGCCGTTCCCGGGCGAGATGATCATCCCGCGCCTGTACAGCGCCCACATCCTGCTGATCCCGGCGATCCTGATCGGCCTGTTCACCGCGCACATCGGGCTGGTGTTCGTGCAGAAGCACACCCAGTTCCCCGGCCCGGGCCGCACCAACGAGAACGTGGTCGGCTACCCGGTGATGCCGGTCTACGCCGCCAAGGCCGGTGGCTTCTTCTTCATCGTCTTCGGTGTCGTCGCGATGATGGCCGCACTGGTGCAGATCAACCCGATCTGGGGCTACGGGCCCTACGACCCCTCCCCCGTGACCGCCGGCTCCCAGCCGGACTGGTACATGGGCTTCGCCGACGGCGCCCTGCGCCTGCTGCCGGGTGTGCTCGAGGTCAGCGCGTTCGGCTTCACGCTGTCGCTGAACATCGCGCTCGGCGCGCTGGTGCTGCTGCCACTGGTCTACACGGTGCTCGGCATCTACCCGTTCGTCGAACGCTGGGTCACCGGTGACAACCGCGAGCACCACCTGCTCGACCGGCCGCGCAACGCCCCGACCCGCACCGGGCTGGGCATGGCCGCGATCACCGCGTACTCGGTGTTCTGGTTCGCCGCCGGCAACGACATCATGGCGATCAAGCTGAACCTGTCGATCAACGACATCACCTGGTTCTTCCGGATCGGCCTGTTCGTGCTGCCGCCCATCATGTTCTGGGTGACCAAGCGGATCTGCCTGTCGCTGCAGCGCCGTGACCGCGACACCGTGCTGCACGGCCGCGAGACCGGCACCATCGTGCGCACGCCCGACGGCAGGTACTTCGAGCGGCACGAGACCAGCGCCGAGCTCACGCCCGAGCAGTGGATCCTGGTGCAGCACGAGGCCGTGGCCCCGATCGAGATCGAGGCCGCCGTCGACCGGAACGGCGTCGCCCGCAAGGGCACCCGCAAGGAGCGTCGCCGGGCCTGGGCCTCACGGTTCTACTTCGCCGACGCCGTCAACCCGGTCACGCCGGCCGAGCTCGCCGCGGCCCAGCACCACGGGGCCGAGCACGAGGCCATCGAGGCGGCTCCGGCCGACGAGACCGCCGAGATCGAGTCCGGGGAGCCCGCGGGCCGGCACTGACCCGAGCTCCAGCACGCTGCGTGCCGCGCACCCACCCGGGTGCGCGGCACGCGCGCATTTCCCCCGGGACGAGATCGACCAAACAGGTCACAGCTGCCCCAGCATTCCCGGGACGAGATCGACCTGTGGTCGACGTCGTCCCGAACGTGCCGGTCAGTCGTCGGCGAGGAGGCGGGTGAGGATGCCGCGCCCGGTCGCGTCGTCGACGTCGACCTCGAGCACCTTGGTGCGGGACCGCTCGCCCGCGACCAGGCTGACGTCGCGGGCCCGTACCCCGAAGGCCTGCGCCACGGCGGCCCGCACGGCGGCCGTGGCCGCCCCGTCGACCGCTCTGGCGCCCACGGACACGCCGAGCACCTCCTCGGCGCCCCATCGGCCCCCGACGCGCGTCCTGGAGGCCCCGGGGCGCACCCGCACGGTCACTCGCACCCGCTCATCGTGCCAGCCGGGGTGCCGGCCGCCCCCGCCCGCCTGCCCCCTAGGCTGACGACGTGAGCCAGACCGCACCGGACCCCAAAGGCAGCGCACTCCCCCGCAGCACTCCCGAGGAGCAGGGCATCCCCTCCGACGCGGTGCTGGCGCTGACCCGACGCTGGGAACGCGAGGGCAACGAACCGCACGGGGTCGTCGTCCTGCGCCACGGCCACGTCGTCGCCGAGGGCGCCTGGCAGCCCTGGCCGCGTGACGGCATCCGGCTCGTCTACTCGGTGAGCAAGACCTTCCTGGCCATCGCTGCGGCGTTCGCCGAGGCCGAGGGCCTGCTGTCCCGCCACGAGCGCCTGGTCGACGTCTTCCCCGAGGCGGCCGGCGCCGCCGGGCCCCGCGCCGCCCGGATCACCGTCGAGGACTGCCTGCGGATGTCGACCGGTCACCGCGCCGACACCCTCGACACGGTTCGCGGCATCGTCGGTGGAGGTGAGGAGTCGGTGGCCCTGTTCCTCGGTGCCGAGCCGGAGGAGGAGCCCGGCTCCTGGTTCCTCTACCACAACGGCGCCAGCCGGATGGTGGCCCTGGCGGTGCAGCGACGCACCGGCGAGCGGCTGGTCGACTACCTCCGACCGCGCCTGCTCGACCCGCTCGGCGTCCGCGAGGCGGTCTGGACCCGTTGGGCCGGAGCCGATCTCGGCTACAGCGGCCTGCACATCAGTACCGACACGATCGCCCGGCTCGGACAGGTCCTGCTCGACGACGGCCGGTGGCAGGGGCGCCGGCTGCTCCCCGCCGGCTGGGTCGCGCAGGCCTCGAGCCCGCTGGCCGACACCACGCACCACCCCGACCCGGCGGACTGGAAGGCCGGCTACGGCTACCAGATGTGGCGCGGCCGCCACGGGTTCCGGGCCGACGGCGCGTACGGCCAGTTCGCGCTGGTGCTGCCCGAGCACGACCTCGTCGTCGCCGTGACGTCGTGCACCGAGACCACCCACGAGGTGCTCGACGCCGTCTGGGACGAGCTGCTCCCCCGCCTCGCCGACGCACCGCTGCCGGCCGACCCCGACGCCCACGCCCGGCTCAGCACCGCCCTCGCCACCGCCACGGCACCGGCATCCGGGTCGACGGCCACCGCACCCGCCGCACCCGGGCCCTGGCGGTTCGACCACACCCCCACGACCGAGCACCCGGCGCTCAGGTCGGTCGAGGTGCGCCGCGGCGAGCAGGGCTGGGTGCTCGAGGTCGACGACGGTGGGCGCGTGACCATCGCCTGCGGAGACGGACAGTGGCCGGATGCCGGGGGCTCACCCTGGGTCGCCAGCGGCGGCTGGGTCGCACCGGGGGTGTTCGAGGCGACGGTCGTCGCCGTCGAGACCCCGCACTCGCTGCTGCTGCGCTGCGCCGACGGCGCGGTGACGGCGCGCTGGCGCGGCGCCCCGCTGCACGGCCCCGGCCTGGCCTGGCTGCGCGCCCCGCGCGACTGAACCCGGCCACCGGCGGGCTCGAGGAGTCACAGGCGGAGGTGACAGGGTGGTGACGTGCAGCCGCTGACCGACGAGCAGTTCGACGCGATCATCGAGGACGCCCTCGACGACGTGCCGGGCGAGCTGATGGCGATGCTCGACAACGTCGTCTTCCTGGTCGAGGCCGAACCGCCCGGCGACGACCCGGACCTGCTCGGCATCTACGAGGGCACCCCGCTCACCGAGCGCGGCGGCTGGTGGGACGGCGGCTCGCTGCCCGACCGGATCACCCTGTTCCGCGGGCCGCTGACCCGGATGTGCGAGGACGACGAGGAGCTGCGCGACGAGATCGCCGTGACCGTGGTGCACGAGATCGCCCACCACTTCGGCATCGAGGAGCACACCCTGCACGAGCTCGGCTGGGGCTGAACCGAACCACCTGCGCCGCAGACGACGGAGCGGGCCCACCGGTTGCCCGGTGCGGCCCGCTCGTGAGCCGTGCGCCCTACAGGGCGTTCTGGCCCTTCCAGTACTCGAAGGTCCAGCCGACCAGCGCCGGGATCGCGAAGAAGGCGCCGATGATGAACAGCCACCAGCCGACCGCGAGGCCGGCGAAGCACACGGCGGTGGCGGCACCGAGGAAGAGCGGCCACCAGCTGTGCGGGCTGAAGAAGCCGTACTCGCCCTGGATCTCGTCGACGTCACCCAGCGGGTCGTCGGAGGGGTCGCGCTCGAGACGCCGCCGGGTCATCCAGAGGTACCAGGCGATCATGAACCCGAGCAGCCCGCCGAGGATGAGGCCGATGACGCCGACCCACTCGATGCCCAACGCGGTCGAGGACGTCCAGAACCCGTAGATCGTCGCCATCGTGAAGGCGAAGACCCCCACGAGCACGCCGATGCGCTCCATGGCCCGCATGGGTCAGACCTCCCTGTTCTTGGTCTCGTCGACGAAGGAGTTGCCCTCGAGGTCGGCCGGCCCCAGCACGGACACCGACGTCTTGCCGTCGGCCCACTGGGCGTCCATCACCCC
>DASSQL010000292.1:0-5996 GCA_035702525.1 Ornithinibacter sp.
GTGGGCGCCGGCCTCCTCGGGGACGTCCTCGTAGCGCGGGAACGCCTCCTTGTCGTCGACGACCGGGCCCCAGCCGACGACCGTGCCGTCGGGCAGCGCGGTGCAGGCCGACTTCAGGTGCAGGGCGCGCTCCACCGGCACCGCCTGCACGCGAACCCCGAACTCGCGCAGGTGGTTCGCCAGCTGCTGGATGCCGACGCCGTTGGTGCGTCCGCCGAGACCGACGTAGGCGGTGCCGCCGGCGCGCAGCACGTCGCCACCGTCGAGGGTGCCGGGCGCCTCGATGTGCGCGACCCGCAGGCCCAGGTCGCGCACGGCGCGCTCGACGCCGGCAGCCTCGCCGCGTCGCTCGGGGGCGCCGGAGCGGGCGATGACGGCGAGGTCGCCGTGCACGACGACCGGGTCCTCGACGAAGACCGCGTCGGGGTGGTCGTCGGCGGGCTCGACCTCCACCACGCGCCACCGGTTGTCGCTGAGGACATCGGCGTAGGCCTGCCACTGCTGGCGGGCGAGGTCGAGGTCGACCGGGCTGCGGTCGATGTGGGTGACCAGGCCGTCGGCCAGCCGCGGGCCGGGGCGGCGCACGAGCGCGACCGGCGGCGTCACGGCATCCGGGCTGGTCACGATGCCGGCCACAGCGAGTGGTAGGCGTTGAGCGCGGGCTGGCCGCCGAGGTGGGCGTAGAGCACCGTGGAGTCCCTGGGGATGTCGGCGGAGCGCACGAGGTCGATCAGGCCGGCCAGCGACTTGCCCTCGTAGACCGGGTCGGTGATCATCGCCTCGAGCTCGGCGCCCAGGCGCATGGCCTCCATCGTCGAGTCGACCGGCACCCCGTACAGGTCACCGGCCCAGCCGTCGAGGAGGGTGAACTCGTCGTCGCGCAGGTCGCGGCCGAGCTCGATGACCTCGGCGGTGTTGCGGGCGATGCGCTCGAGCTGGGCGCGGGTCTTCTCGAGGGTGGCGGAGGCGTCGATGCCGATGACGCGTCGCTTCACGCCCGTGAGGTCCTCCAGGGCCGCGAAGCCGGCGATCATGCCGGCGTGGGTGGAGCAGGTCACCGTGCAGACGACGATCGTGTCGAAGTGCACGCCGAGGGCCTTCTCCTGCTCGGCGAGCTCGAAGGCGTAGTTGGCGAAACCGACTCCCCCGAGGCGGTGCTCGCTCGCCCCGGCGGGGATCGGGTACGGAGTGCCGCCGCTCTCCTCGACCTCGCGCAGGGCCTCCTTCCACGAGTCGCGGATGCCGATGTCGAAGCCGTGCGGGTCGAGGCGCGAGTCCGCGCCCATCATCCGCGAGAGCAGGATGTTGCCGACCTTGTCATTGACCGGGTCGTCCCAGGGCACCCACTTCTCCTGCACCAGACGGCACTTCAGGCCAAGGTGGGCGGCGACGGCCGCGACCTGGCGGGTGTGGTTCGACTGGTAGCCGCCGATCGAGACGAGGGTGTCGGCGCCGCTGGCGAGCACGTCGGGGACGATGTACTCGAGCTTGCGGATCTTGTTGCCGCCGAAGGCGAGGCCGCTGTTGACGTCCTCACGCTTGGCCCAGACCTGGGCGCCGCCGAGGTGGTCGCTCAGCCGGCTCAGGTGCTGCAGCGGGCTCGGCCCGAAGGTGAGCGGGTGGCGGGGGATGTCGTGGAGACGCATGCTGCAGGTTCTACCACCGACAACCCGGATGCGGTGAGGGGCGTCCGTGGTCCAGTCTTGTGTCCCGTGACGACCGACCTGCCCCCCGGCCTGACCGCCCGCCCGCTCACGCTCGACGACCTCGACGCGGCGTTCGGGGTGTACTCCACCGCCGAGTTCGAGGACTCGGGACAGCTCGCCCTCGAGCCCGAGGACATCGCCGGCGACTGGGCCCGGCCCAGCTTCGACCTCGCGACCGACAGCATCGGGGTGTTCGACGGCGACCGGCTGGTCGGTGCCGCCGAGGTGACCACGGGTGGGCGGCGCGCCGAGGGCGCCGTGCTGCCGGGCGAGCGCGGGCGCGGCATCGGGTCGTGGCTCGCGGCGTGGACCGAAGAACGGGCGACGGCGCTCGGGTCGTCCCGGATCGGCCAGGTGGCACCCGACGGCTCGCTCCCCCAGCGCCTGCTGCGGGGTCGCGGTTACACCCTGGGGCACACGTCGTGGGTGCTCGAGCTGCCCGAGGGACGCGAGGTGCCGCAGCGTCCGCTGCCGGCCGACTACGCCCTCGCCACCGGGGACACCGCCGCCCGGGAGGAGGCGGCCTACGTCGTCATCCAGGACGCGTTCGACGAGTGGGAGGGGCGGGTGCGCAGCACGTTCGAGGACTGGGCCGCGACCACGGTGCGCCGGCCCGGTGCGCAACCGTGGCAACTGCGGGTCGTCGAGCACGACGGAGTCGTCGTGGGAGCCTCGTTCACGATCCTGGACAGCCAGGGGGTCGGGTACGTGCACCAGCTGGCGGTCGAGCGCCGCCACCGCGGGAAGGGGCTGGCCCAGGCGCTGCTCGCCGACGCGTTCGGCCGAGCCCGCGAGCGTGGGGCGACCCGCAGCGAGCTGTCCACCGACTCACGCACCGGGGCGCTCGACCTCTACCTCAAGGTCGGCATGGTGGTGACCCAGGTGTGGACGCACCTGGTGACCGAGCTGCCCCGCTGAGGTCGGGTCCGGTCAGGCGCCGAGGCTGCGGACGAGCGCGACGTACTGGTCGCGGGCGTCATCCGGGCTGGTGCCCTGCACCTTGGCCCACGCGTCGTGCTTGGCGCGCCCGACCGGGTTGGTGAAGCCGGGGCGCTTGCCCTGCACGTCGCCCTCGGTCGCCTGCTTGTAGAGCGCGTAGAGCTGCAGCTTGGTGTCGTTGCCGGGGTCGCTCGGGAGGGTCTTGACACCCTCGGCGGCGGCGTGGAAATCGTCCTCGGTGGCCATGGCGCCACTCTAGGGGTGGAGGTGAGACTGTGGGTGAGCACCGACGGCGAAGGAGCCACGATGAGCGCGAGCACGGGGACCACGCACACCGACGACACGACCGGCGACGAGGGGGCGTCGCGCGCCGGTACGCCGCGGGTCTCCGAGCGTGAGGCCCGCGAGGTCGCCGAGAGGGCGCGCGAGAGCGGCTGGAGCAGGCCGAGCTTCGCCAAGGAGCTCTACCTCGGTCGCTTCGACCTCGACCTGGTGCACCCTCACCCGCGGCCCGACCCGGACGACGAGGCGCGCGGTGAGGCGTTCCTCGCCCGGTTGCGCGAGGTGTGCGCCACGATCGACGGCGCGCGGATCGAGCGCGACGCCAGGATCCCCGACGAGGACATCAGGGCACTGGCCGACATCGGGGCGTTCGGGATGAAGATCCCCACCGAGTACGGCGGGCTCGGGCTGACGATGCGCTCGTACGGGCGCGCCCTGATGCTGATCGGGTCGGTGCACCCGGCGTTCGGGGCGATGCTGTCCGCGCACCAGTCGATCGGGGTGCCCGAGCCGGTGAAGCTGGTCGGCACGCCGGAGCAGAAGGAGCGCTTCCTCCCCCGCTGCGCCGCGGGTGCGATCTCGGCCTTCCTGCTGACCGAGCCCGACGTGGGGTCGGACCCGGCTCGGATGGAGAGCACGGCGACGCTGACCGACGACGGCACCGCCTACCTGGTCGACGGCGTGAAGCTGTGGACCACCAACGGGGTCGTCGCCGAGCTGCTCGTCGTGATGGCGCGGGTGCCCGAGCACGCCGGAGGGCGTGGCGGCATCACGGCGTTCGTCGTCGAGGGTGACGCGCCGGGCATCACCGTCGAGCGGCGCAACGGCTTCATGGGGCTGCGCGGCATCGAGAACGGGCTGACCCGGCTGCACCAGGTGCGGGTGCCGGTCGAGAACCGGCTCGGCAAGGAGGGCGAGGGGCTGAAGATCGCGCTGACCACGCTCAACGCCGGCCGGCTGTCGATCCCGGCGATGTCGTCCGCCGGCGCGAAGTGGTCGCTGAAGATCGCGCGCGAGTGGTCGAGCGAACGGGTGCAGTGGGGTCGGCCGGTGGGGAAGCACGAGGCGGTGGCGGGGAAGATCGCGTTCATCGCGGCGACCGCGTACGCGATGGAGTCGGTCGTCGAGCTCACCTGTGCGATGGCGGACGCGGGCGAGACCGACATCCGGATCGAGGCGGCGCTGGCGAAGCTGTGGGCGAGCGAGATGGGGTGGCTGGTCGCCGACGAGCTGGTGCAGATCCGCGGCGGCCGGGGCTTCGAGACGGCGGCGTCGCTGGCGGCCCGGGGCGAGCGGGCGGTTCCGGCGGAACAGCAGCTGCGCGACGTGCGGATCAACCGGATCTTCGAGGGCTCGAGCGAGATCATGCACCTGCTCATCGCGCGGGAGGCGGTCGACGAGCACCTCAAGGCTGCCGGTGACCTGGCCTCACCCGACGCCGACCTGTCGGCGAAGGCCCGTGCTGCCGCCGGCGCGAGCGGCTTCTACGCGAAGTGGCTGCCGCAGCTCGTGACCGGGGCCGGGTCGGTGCCGACGTCGTACTCGGAGTTCGGGCCGCTGGCCCGGCACCTGCGGTACGTCGAGCGCTCGTCGCGGCGGCTTGCGCGCCAGACGTTCTACGGGATGTCGCGCTGGCAGGCCGCGATGGAGCACCACCAGCGCTTCCTCGGCCGGGTGGTCGACATCGGTGCGGAGCTGTTCGCGATGGCCGCGTCGTGCGCCCGTGCGGAGATGCTGCTCGCCGACGACCCGGCCCGCGGCCGGTCGGCGCAACGGCTGGCGGACGCGTTCTGCGGGCAGGCGCGGATGCGGGTCGACGTGCTGTTCGACGAGCTGTGGACCAATAGTGACGACACCGACCGGAAGCTCGCGGCCTCCGTGCTGGCCGGCGACCTCACCTGGCTCGAGGAGGGCGTGCTCGACCCGAGTGAGGGCACCGGGCCGTGGATCGCGACCTGGGAGCCCGGCGAGAGCACGCAGGAGTCGGTCTGGCGGGCGGTGCGCTGAGCGACCTGCTCAGCGGCGCTTGAGCAGCTCCTCGGCGATCTGCACGGCGTTGAGGGCAGCACCCTTGCGCAGGTTGTCGCCCACGACGAAGAGGTTCAGGCCCTTGCCCTCGGGGGCCGCCTGGTCGGCGCGGACCCGGCCGACGAAGACCTCGTCACGACCGGTCGCCTGCAGCGGGTTCGGCACGTCGGTGACGATGACGCCGGGGGCGCGGCCGAGGACCGCGAGGGCGTCGGCGGGGCTGATGTCGTCCTCGAACTCGGCGGAGATCGCGAGGCTGTGACCCGAGAACACCGGCACGCGCACGCAGGTGCCCGACACGCGCAGGCCCGGGATGTGCAGGATCTTGCGCGACTCGTTGCGCAGCTTCTGCTCCTCGTCGGTCTCGAGCGAGCCGTCGTCGACGATCGACCCGGCGAGCGGCACGACGTTGAAGCCGACCGGGACGGCGTAGATCTGCGGATCGGGCAGGGCGAGGGCCGAGCCGTCGAGCGCGAGGTCCTTGGGGTCGCCCGAGGCGTAGCCGCCACGCAGCTGGCTGTCGAGCTCGACCAGGCCCACTCCCCCGGAGCCGGAGACCGCCTGGTAGCTGCTGACGTGCAGCCGGACCAACCCGGCGAGGTCGTGCAGCGGCTTGAGCACCGGCATCGCGGCCATCGTGGTGCAGTTCGGGTTGGCGACGATGCCCTTGGGGATGTCGTCGAGGTCTTCCGGGTTGACCTCGGAGACGACGAGCGGCACCTCGGGGTCCTTGCGCCAGGCGCTGGAGTTGTCGACGACGACCGCGCCGGCCTCGGCCACCCGCGGCGCCCAGATCTTCGAGGTCGAGCCCCCGTTGGAGAACAGCGCGACGTCGAGCCCGGAGAAGTCGGCCGTGGCGGTGTCTTCGACGGTGACCTCGGTGTCGCCCCACGGCAGGGTCGTGCCGGCCGAGCGGGCCGACGCGAAGTAGCGGATCTCGTCGACCGGGAAGTTCCGCTCGAAGAGAAGGGTGCGCATGACGTTGCCGACCTGGCCGGTGGCGCCGAAGACTCCGATTCGCATGGGCACCATTCTAGGGAG
>DASSQL010000293.1:0-2619 GCA_035702525.1 Ornithinibacter sp.
CCACCGGGGCCGCCCGAGCAGAGGAGCAGTCGTGGCCGAGTACCTCATCTACTTCAACCAGCAGTGGGTGGGCGATCACACCGAGGAGTGGTTCCGCAGTCGCGGCCCGCTCGCCATGGCGGTCGTCCAGGACATGAAGGATGCCGGTGTGTACGTCTTCGCCGGTGGCCTCGAGGTGGGCGGGCCGGTCTACGGCGCCGACGCGACCAGTGGCACCGTGGTGGTGACCGCCGGCCCCTACGTCAAGACCGAGCAGGTCCTGGGCGGGTTCACGGTGGTCGACGTGGCTGACGACGAGACCGCCACGATGTGGGCAGGCCGGCTCGCGCAGGGATGCGGCTGGCCGCAGGAGGTCCGTCGCTTCGGGTCCCAGCCTCCGGCGGAGTGACGCCGTCGTCGATGGCTCACCCGGCGAGCTCGTCTGCTGCTGAACCGAGGGCGCTGGTCAGCGGCGACGGACGACCTGACCGCTGAACGAGCGCTCCACGGGAGCCCCGTCGTGCGGATCGAAGCTCGCGGCGAGGCCCAGGCCCACCGTCCAGCCACCCACGCAGGCGATCGCGATGAGGGCCGACTCGGCTGCACCGTTGTCGCTCAGGCCGAAGGCACCGACGCAGACCAGGACGAACAGGTGGGCGAAGACGCGTCGGGTCCGCGGGGTCGTCGGGCGACGAAGCTGCTGGAACGTCCCGATGCAGAGCACTCGCTCCTGCCCCGGGACGACCCGCAGGTCGTCGTTGGGGCGCTGGTGAGCTTCTCAGCGCGCGAGGTGCCGCCGCATCCGGAGCCAGAGACGCCGGCGTCTCGGCACCGGAACGTGGCCCCCGTGCACGTATGAGGCGACGCCGCCGGCCACGATCATGGCCCCGACGGCATCAGCAGCAGTGCCGGTTCCGACCATCCCCGGGGCGGCAGCCATCGTCGGGTTGTAGTGCTTGTCGCACAGCCGCTGACCCCCGGGCCCGGTCGAGACCGCCTCCGCCCGGCACCGTTCACATCTCATGGCGAACGACCTTCCCGAAACGTTCGAGGACCAACGCTGGTGGACGAGCAGTCCCACCATCCCACCTCGACCCAGCAGATGTCAGGATCTGTGGGTGACCTCTCGTGCGGCCCGCCGCAGCGCCCTGAGCATCTGTCCATGAACGAGACGCCTGGTCGGGTGAGGCTGCGACATGCCGTCAGGGCGGTCATCCTGGCCGATGACGACAGAGTCCTGTTGTGCCGGTTCGGCTTTCCGCATCCCGCTGTGCCCACGGAAGCCACGGTCGTCTGGGCGGCCCCCGGCGGCGGCGTCGAGCCCGGTGAAGCACCGTTGGCGGCGCTGCGCCGCGAGCTGCACGAGGAGACCGGGCTGGTCCTCGACGCCGAACCACCTCATGTCTGGCACCAGGAGGTTGTTGCTCCCGGCCACGCGGACGGGTACGACGGGGTGGTCAACGACTACTACCTCGTGCGCACCACGCTGTTCGAACCTCGCGGCGCGCTGTCGGATGACGACCTCGCCGCGGAGCTCATCACCGGGATGCGGTGGTGGCGGCACGCCGAGATCGCCGGCTACGGCGGAACCGACCTGTTCTCCCCCCGTGACCTCTCGACACCGCTGGCGGCGCTGATCGCCGGTGACCTGCCGACCGCGCCAGTGGTGCTCGGTCTGTGAAGCATCCTCACCTGTGTCGGCGGCGTGCGGAGCGCTGACGGGCGGGGCGACGGGCGCACCAGGAGCAAAGGTATGTCCGCTTGCCCATATATATGAGATCGCGTATGTTGATCGCGTGCCCAGCAGCCTGACCGTCCTCGAGGTGATCGCCGACCCGACCCGCCGGCGGATCCTCGATGCCGTCCGGGGCGGCGAGCGGTCGGTGACCGAGCTCGTCGACGCCGTCGGCATGCACCAGCCCGGTGTGTCCCGACACCTCAAGGTGCTGCGGGATGCCGGGCTCGTCGAGGTCCGCCGTGACGCCCAGCGCCGCCTGTACCGCCTGCGCGTCGAGCCGCTGCGCGAGCTGGACGAGTGGCTCGAGCCCTACCGCGCCGAGCTGGCCGGCCGGCTGGACTCCCTCGAGCGCCACCTCGAGCGCACCGCCCGCCCGATTCCCCCCAAGGAGCGATCCCAGTGACCGAAGACCTCACCACCCGCTACGACGGTGTGCTCGACCGCACCGCCGATGGCGGCGTCATCCGCTTCGAACGGCACCTCGCGTACGACGTGCGCGACGTGTGGGACGCCATCACCAGCCCGGCGCGGCTGGCCGACTGGTGGCTCCCGTTCGAGGCGGACATCACCGTCGACCTCCGCGAGGGCGGCGAGATGGTGTTCGCCGGGAAGGGTGAGGGCGAGCCGGTCACGCTGACCTGCACGATCCTGCGCGTCGAGCCGCCGGTGCTCCTCGAGCACACGCACCCCGCGCCGGGGTCGCGCATGCGCTGGGAGCTCGAGCCCGCCGACACCGGCTGCATCCTCCGGCTCAGCCACGTCGTACCCGACGTGCAGGAGGCCGTCGACAACTGCTACCTCGTCGGGCTGCAGACCTCGCTCGACCGGCTCGAGCCGAGCCTGAGCGGCCGACCCGAGCCGTGGGACTGGGACGCCTTCGCCGCCGCCCAGGCCCACTACGC
>DASSQL010000294.1:0-3576 GCA_035702525.1 Ornithinibacter sp.
TTAACGCATGCGTCAGTACGAACTCATGGTCATCCTCGACCCGGAGCTCGACGACCGGACGGTTCAGCCGTCGCTGGAGCGGTTCCTCAAGGTCGTGACCACCGATGGTGGGTCCGTCGACAACGTCGACATCTGGGGCCGCCGTCGTCTTGCTTACGAGATCAAGAAGAAGTCCGAGGGCATCTACGCCGTCGTCAACTTCACCTCCGAGCCGGCCACGGCCAAGGAGCTGGACCGCCAGCTCGGCCTGAACGAGTCGGTCATGCGGACCAAGCTCATGCGCCCCGGCGCCTGAGTCGAGCCGCACCGCACCCCGTCGGCACGACAAGCAGAAGGAGCCATCTGACCCATGGCAGGTGAAACCACCATCACGATCGTCGGCAACCTGACCGCCGATCCCGAGCTCCGGTTCACCCCCTCGGGGGCCGCCGTCGCGAACTTCACCGTGGCGTCCACGCCGCGCACGTTCGACCGGCAGTCCAACGAGTGGAAGGACGGGGAGACCCTCTTCATGCGCTGCTCGATCTGGCGCGACGCGGCCGAGAACATCGCCGAGTCGCTCCACCGTGGCACGCGGGTGATCGCGACGGGCCGGCTCAAGTCGCGCTCGTACGACACCAAGGAGGGCGAGAAGCGCACCGTCATCGAGCTCGACGTCGACGAGGTCGGCCCTTCGCTGCGCTATGCGTCCGCGAAGGTCACCAAGGCCGAGCGCGGCGGTTCCGGTGGTGGCTTCGGTGGCCAGGGGGGTGGCCAGCAGGCCGCCGACCCGTGGGCCACCGGCGGCTCCGCGCCGGCCCCCCAGCAGGGTGGTCAGGGCAACTGGGGTGGCCAGCAGGCCGCTCCCCAGCAGCCCGCCGCGCCGCAGGGTGGCCAGCAGGGCGGCTGGGGCCAGGCCCCCAGCTACGACGAGCCCCCCTTCTGATCCGACCGACACCGGGGGCCGACACCGTGAGGTGACGGAGCACCCCCACCCACAGAACGACACCATCCCTGGGAGACCAGGGCTCATCCGCCGGGACAGCTCCGGCAGAAGGAGAGCACCACGATGGCCAAGCCCGCCATTCGCAAGCCCAAGAAGAAGGCCAACCCGCTCAAGGCGGCGAAGGTCGAGAACATCGACTACAAGGACGCCGCCCTGCTGCGCAAGTTCATCTCCGACCGCGGCAAGATCCGCGCTCGTCGGGTGACCGGCGTGACCGTGCAGGAGCAGCGCCTCATCGCCAATGCCGTCAAGAACGCGCGCGAGATGGCCTTGCTGCCGTACTCGAGCTCGTCCCGCTGACCGGTTCGAGAAGGAGCCAGAAACGATGAAGGTCATCCTCACCCACGAGGTCACCGGCCTCGGTACCGCCGGTGACGTCGTCGACGTCAAGGACGGCTACGCCCGCAACTTCCTCTTCCGTCGCGGTCTCGCGACGGCGTGGACCAAGGGCGGCCAGAAGCAGGTCGACGCCATCGCCAAGGGCCGTCAGGTCCGCGAGGTGAAGTCGCTCGAAGAGGCGCAGTCCATCAAGGGCAACCTCGAGTCCAAGGCCGTCACGGTCACCGCGCACGCCGGCACCGGCGGCCGCCTCTTCGGCGCCGTCTCCACCGGTGACATCGCGGATGCCGTCAAGGCCGCGGGCGGTCCGTCGCTCGACAAGCGCAAGATCGAGGTCCCGACCCCGATCAAGACCACCGGCACGCACTCCGTGCTGGTCCGCCTCCACCCGGAGGTCCAGGCGGCCGTCGAGCTCGACGTCGTCGCCGGCTGACACCAGCCGTAGCCCACGAGGCCCCCGGACCGTCTCGGTCCGGGGGCCTCGTCGCGTCGGTCACCGCCCGTGTCGGTGGTGCGACATACCGTGGGCGCCATGGCCACCGCAGCGAGACGCACCGCCCGCACGAGCGCGACGTTCCGGTGCTCGGAGTGCGGGTGGCAGGCCGTGAAGTGGGTCGGCCGGTGCGGTGAGTGCCAGGCGTGGGGCAGCGTGTCCGAGGTCGGCGCGGTCACCGTGCGCACCACCGCGGCGTCGGCCGTCGAGCGTCCCGCGGTCCCGATCGGTGAGGTCGACGCGCGGCGAGCCGTCGCCCGCCCCACCGGGGTGCCGGAGTTCGACCGGGTGCTCGGCGGCGGCATCGTGCCCGGCGCCGTCGTGCTCGTGGCCGGCGAGCCCGGCATCGGCAAGTCCACCCTGCTGCTCGACGTCGCCGCGCGGGCCGCCCGCTCCGGCGAGCACGGCGAGCGCCGGGTGCTGTACGTCAGCGGTGAGGAGTCCGCGGCGCAGGTGCGCACCCGGGCCGAACGCATCGAGGCGATGGCCCGCACGCTCTA
Organism: Ornithinibacter sp.; assembly: GCA_035702525.1. Lineage (GTDB taxonomy): Bacteria > Actinomycetota > Actinomycetes > Actinomycetales > Dermatophilaceae > Fodinibacter. The sequence goes on from DASSQL010000294.1 coordinate 2,318, forward strand.
CCTCGCCAGCGAGACCGACCTCGCCACGGTGCTCGGCCAGATCGACGCCCTCGAGCCCGAGCTGGTCATCGTCGACTCGGTGCAGACGATCAGCAGCGCCGAGGTCGAGGGGTCGGCCGGCAACGTCAGCCAGGTCCGCGAGGTGGCCGCGTCGCTCATCCAGGTGGCCAAGGCCCGCGGCATCGCGGTGCTGCTCGTCGGGCACGTCACCAAGGACGGCTCGATCGCCGGGCCCCGGGTGCTCGAGCACCTCGTCGACGTCGTCGTGCAGTTCGAGGGCGACCGGCACTCGCGGCTGCGGCTGGTGCGCGCGGTCAAGAACCGGTACGGGCCCACCGACGAGGTCGGCTGCTTCGACCTGTCCGACATCGGCATCGTCGGGCTCACCGACCCCAGTGGCCTGTTCCTGTCCGGGCGCACGACCGAGGTCGCCGGCACCTGCGTCACGGTCACCCTCGAGGGTCGTCGCCCGCTCGTCACCGAGGTGCAGGCCCTCGTGACCAAGTCAGCGCTCGCCACCCCGCGGCGCGCCACCTCGGGCCTGGACTCCGCCCGGGTCGCGATGATCCTCGCGGTGCTCGACAAGCGGGCCAACGCGCCCATCGGCGGCAGCGACGCCTACCTGTCGACCGTCGGCGGCGTGCGGCTCACCGAGCCCGCGGCCGACCTCGCGATCAGCCTGGCCCTGGCCGGCGCCATCACCGACCAGCCGCTGCCGAACGGCACCATCGCCTTCGGTGAGGTCGGCCTGGCGGGCGAGATCCGGCCGGTCACGGGTGCCCACCGCCGCCTCGCCGAGGCCCACCGGCTCGGCTTCACCCGGGCCGTCGTGCCGCCGGGGGTCGTCGGTGGCGGGCCGGTGCCGACCGGCATCCGGGTCGTCGAGGCCGCCACGGTGGCGGAGGCCGTGACCCGCGGCCTCCTCCAGCCGGGCTGAGGGTCGGCGGCCTGCGCGAACTCGCAACCCGGTCGGCCGGGGCGTCGCACCCGTCCACCCGGATAGGATGCGCACACTGGCCGTGGAGCACCCGGCCCGGGGATCCAGCATGGACGGAGGCCACGTGCCCACCCAGCAGAACGACGACGAGCTCGTGCGCGCCACCCTCGCCGCCGTCGCCCCGGGTACCGAGCTGCGCGACGGCCTCGAGCGCATCCTGCGCGGCCGCACCGGCGCGCTCATCGTGCTCGGCAACGACAAGGTCGTCGAGACGGTCTCCACCGGCGGCTTCCCGCTCGACATCGAGTTCTCCGCCACCCGG
>DASSQL010000295.1:0-22501 GCA_035702525.1 Ornithinibacter sp.
GAGGGCGGCATGGAGGAGGCCCGCGACGTCGTGACGCGGATGGAACGGGAGGGCCGCGGCCGGGTTCTGGACCAGTTCGGCAACCCGGACAACCCCAGAGCACACGAGGAGGGCACCGGCCCGGAGCTCTGGCACCAGACCGACGGACGGATCACCCACTTCGTGTCCGCGATGGGCACCACCGGCACGATCACCGGGGTCTCGCGGTTCCTGAAGTCGCGCAACCCCGGTGTCCAGATCGTCGGGGCACAGCCCGCGGACGGCTCGAAGATCCCCGGGATCCGCGCCTGGCCACCGGAGTACGTGCCGAAGATCTTCGACCCGTCGGCGGTGGACCGCACCCTGGAGGTCACCCAGAGCGACGCCGAGGAGACGGCCCGCCGGCTGGCCCGGGAGGAGGGCATCTTCGGCGGTGTCTCCGCAGCCGGCGCGTGCTGGACCGCCCTGCAGGTTGCCAAGGAGGTCGAGGGGGCGACGATCGTCTTCGTGGTCTGCGACCGGGGCGACCGGTACCTCTCGAGCGGCGTGTTCCCCGCCTGAGAGTGTTGCGCGACTCCCGGGCCCATGACGCCAGGTGCACTTCCTCGAATCAGCCACGTGTGCTGACGAACGGTTGCGTGGGCGAGAGAGACTGCCAGATGGCCGAAGTAGTCGATGGTCATCCGGGTGCCGGCGCCGTGGCAGCCGGCCGACCCACCCCTGGACTTCACCGTCCCGGAGAAGGTCTGGTGGCGATTGGAAGAAGTCAGGACGCGACAAGCGGCGCTGCGACGCGGTTCTCAGCGGTCGCCCGGTGACTGTTGACAGTTGGTTCGATCGGGCCATTCCCGGCGTCCGAGATCCAGAGGAGTCTGGAGTCTGCGAACTAGGGGGTTTTTCGGATGGTCACTCATATCGGAACCGCTGCAGGGTGCATGAACCTCGTCGGCCTGGCCCGCGTGGCCCGGCGACGGCAGGGGGCCAAGGGGCGCCGCCGGTCGCTGGCGATAGCTGTCGTCGGGGTCGCCGGTCTCGTGCTGGCGCCGGCCGCCGCGTGGGCCTCACCGCCGGACCATGGGTCGTTCTCATCGCATGAGGTCTTCGTGGACTCCGATGTGTGCGCCCCCGAGGGCTTCTCGGTGGACGTCGTCCAGGACGAGGTCAGTAGCTTCCGAGTGTTCTTCGATCGCACCGGGGCCGCTGCGTTCATCGCAGTGCACGTCGACTACCGAGCCGTCATCTCGGCAAACGGGCACACGATCGTCGAGCGGGACACGTGGAAGGACACCTTCTACGCCGATGGATCGGCTCGCACGGTCGGAAACACGGTGCACATCCAAGGGCAGGGCCCGGGCTTGGTCCAACACGATGCGGGCCAGATCGTGTTCGGGACGGACGGGTCAGTCGTAGCGACCCATGGTCCGCACCCTCAGTTCGAGGGCCAGACGTTCTGTTTCGCGTTGCTGCCGTAGCCGAGACGATGGCCGCACCTGAGGCTGCGGCTGACTGACGTGGATGCTGCTGACCCAGCTGCGCTGAACACCGACTACGAACCGGACTTCTTCCTCGGTACCGGGTAGGGGGTCTTGCCCTGGGCGAGGGCGTCGGTGAGCTGTTCGATGCGGCGGGCGCGGGTCTCGGGTCGCACTGCGGTTTGGATGCGGTTGAGGAATGCGAAGCGGTTACGGCCGTCCAGCGCGGCGTAGACCTCGGTGAGGTCGCGCGCGGCCAGGGCGGCGGCGAGGTCGTCGGGCACGACTGCGGTGGCCGGGCCGTCGTAGGCGGCAGCCCATCGACCGTCCGCCTTCGCCCTTTCCACCTCGGCCAGGCCGGCGGGCCGCATCCGCCCCTCGGCGGTCAGTCGCTCGACGCGCTCGCGGTTGATCTTCGACCAGACGCTCTTCGCGCGCCGAGGGGTGAACCGCTGCACGTACCACGCGTCGTCGATCCGCCGGGAGATGCCGTCGATCCAGCCGAAGCAGAGCGCCACGTCCACGGCCCTCGTCCAGTCGATCGACGTGACGCCGGTGCCCTTCTTGGCCATCCGGACCCACACGTGCGTGGCGGTCGACGCGTTGTCGACGAGCCAACTCTCGAACGCCTTGTCGTCCTCGAAGAACACCGCGTCGGTGTGGGCCATCGACATGGCGGCAGCCTACGGCCACGTGCTTGAAGCACGTGGACGCTGAGGCGATTCGCCCCGCCTCGCGCACGCAGCCCTCGGGGGGCGGTGATGGCGCCATGCGCCTGACCACCCGGAGCGATTCGCGGCGCCGTGACGCACCCTCATCACCCTCGAGGGCCGACGACGAAGTAGGTCGACATGGGGCCCTTTCCCTTGACGTCGATGATGCCGCGGGCCTCGCAGATGTAGGCATCCTCGATGAGAAGCAGGGTGGACTCACTGATGTGGATGCGGCCGGGCACCCCGTGGGACTCCATCCGACTGGCGGTGTTGACGGTGTCTCCCCAAAGGTCGTACTGGAACTTCGTCCTGCCGATCACTCCGGCGACTGCGGGACCCGAGCTGATGCCCACCCGCAGCTGGAGGGGATGACCACCGCTCCCGTTCTGCGCGACCTGCAACATCTCCAACCCGAGGTCGACGAGCACCAGTGCGTGGTCGACGCGAGGGGTGGGGACACCGGAAGCGACCATGTACGCGTCGCCGATGGTTCGGATCTTCTCCAGCCCCCGCCGTCGGGTCATGTCGTCCAGGCGCCCGAAAAGCCCATCGAGCAGCGCCACGAGCTCATCCGCGCTCATGCCGGCGCTGAGCGGCGTGAACCCGACGATGTCGGCGAACAGCACGCTCACGGCTTCGAAACGGTCGGCGATGACGCTCTCTTCCTGCTTGAGACGATCGGCGATCGGCGCGGGCAGCACGTTCAGGAGCAACCGCTCCGATCGCGCCCGCTCGGATCCGAGCTGGGCGTATGCCTGGTCCTTCTGCACGATGAAGAAGACCATCGCCCGGTAGGTCACCACGGCGGTGCCGACCAGGTTCAGCCCGAACAGCGCCGCCACCAACCACACCGGCAGGGCGTTGCTCGTGCCGGCCAACGGCTGCACCACGACCGCCGCGACGACCAGCAGGGCGAAGATCACCATCAGCGTGCTCGCCGCACGGCGCGAAGCGACGAGCAGGGCGCTGATCGGCGCACAGAATGCCCACACACTGACGGCGCTACCCGGTACGAAGCCACCGAGCTCGATCTGCAGCAGGAACGGCAGCACCAGCCACAGGCCGAGCTGGATCGCGCGGAACAGGTGGAACCGGCCGGTCCAGCGCACGGTGGCGAGGCCCACCAACGACACCAGGCCGTAGCCCCACGGGATCAGCCCGGCCCGCGTCTCCCCGAACGCCAGGTAGACCATGCCCCAGAGGAACGCCGCAGGGAGGATCAGCAGGGTGATCGTCACCAGCAGGTGCTTCTGCAGGGTCACCTCCGGGGGGTCGCCTGGCTCGGCATCCACCCGAAGCGCCGCGCCGAGCGATCGCCAGCCGCGGCTCCCGCGTTCCGGCTCACCGACCGGCTGACCCTGAGCGTTCATCAGTTCACGTTTCCGGGCGGCGTCGGCGTATCACCACCGTCCTCGGTGAACGACCTCCTCGAAGGGGCGTCGGTCGAGCCGCTCGATGACGGCCAACGGTTTGTCCGACGGATATCCCACGGAGAGCATGTACGCCAGGAATCGTCCTTCCGGGAAGCCGAGCACGGCCCGAGCCTGCTCCTGGTCGGCGGCAGCAGCATGGCCCGTGCCGACGCCGAGGTCGGCCGCGGCGATGGTCATCGCATACGTGGCCTGCCCCAGGTCGTACTGCAGGAGCGCCGACTGCCGTTCGTCCTGCGGCTCCGGTGCGACGATCGCGATCGCGGCGGCCGCTCCGGCGACGTGCTTGGCGCCCTGCCAGACCTTCGCCAGCTCGACCAGCTGCGCCCTGGTCGTGATGAGCACGAAGTCCCACGGCTGCCAGTTGCCGGCAGACGGCGCACGTCGTCCGGCCTCGAGAATCCGGTCGAGCGCCTCGTCCGGTACGGGCTGCTCGGTGAACTGTCGAACGTTTCGTCGCGATCGCAAGGCGTCCCAAGTCTCCACGTGCCCATCCTGCGCCTCCAGCGTCATTCCTGGCCACCACCACCCGGACCGTCGCCCGCAGTCCGAGAGGCGTCAGCGGGGGAACAGCGTGTGGCGTCGAAAGTTCAGGGACTCCCCGAGCTGCTCCGGTGGTTGAAGAGTCCGTGTGACCCAACGGAAGACAGGAGCACGCACCTGGCCACCATCACTGTGTTTGGCGGGACGGGGTACACCGGCGGCAGCGTCGTTCGTGAAGCTGCGTCGCGAGGACACCACGTGATCTCCGTGAGCCGGTCCGAGCCCAAGGAGCCCGTACAGGGCGTGCGCTACGAGGTCGGCAACGTCCACGACGTCGCCCAGCGCGCCACCCAGGGCGCGGATGCCGTGGTGGCTGCCCTGTCCCCGCGCGGTGACATGGCCCGTACCTGTTCCTACCGACTCGGAGGCGAGGTCGCCCTCTTCGACGCAGTTGGGAACTCGAACACCTCCGGTGCCGACCTCGCCATCGCGATCGTCGACGAGATCGACAACCCCCGCCACCACCGAGAGCACATCAGCATCGCCTACTGAGGCCTGCGCCCACCCGGCCGCGACCCAGGGTTCGCACCAGGACCTACCGGGCCACTGGCCTCGGATTCCGCGACTCGCCGCCCCACCCGTCGTGCACGCAGGCCAACACGCTCACAGTCGGTCGATGACCGCACGCCCGCGGGTCACGAGCGCCTCGCGGCGAGCGGCATCCATCAACTCCCACGTGCGCACCGCCATGCGCGACCGAGGGTTTCCGTCGAAGACGTCGCGGTGGTCGTCCACGAAGGCCCAGTAGAGGGCGTCCCAGTCGTCGCGCCACCCTCCCGGCCCGAAGTCGGACATCCGACGTAGGTAGGCGCTGCCGGAGACGTAGGGCTTGGTCGTCAGGGCGGCTCCGGCGGCGAACTGCGACATCGCGTGGACGTTGGGCACCATCACCCAGTCGTAGGCGTCGACGAACATCGCCATGAACCACCGGTGCACCTCGACGGGGTCGGTGCGCAGCAGGCACATGGCGTTGCCGAGCACCATGAGCCGCTCGATGTGGTGGGCCCAACCCCGCTCCAGAACACCCTCGACGACGTGGTCGACGGGGTCGAGGCCCGTGGTGCCATCCCACCAGGCCCGGGCCAGCGGGCGCACGTGGCGAAGGTCGTTGGCCGTACGCATCTGCCGCCCGTAGAGGTGGTAGGTGGCCCGCATGTACTCACGCCAGCCCACGAGCTGGCGCACGAAACCCTCGAGCGATGCCAGCCCGACGTCCTGCTCGTCGGCAGCCGAGAGCACGGCGTCGAGAACCTCCCCGGGGCTCAGGAGCCCGCAGTTGAGAGCCGGCGTGATGGCCGCGTGGAAGAGCACGGGATGCCTGGTCGAGATGGCGTCCTCGTACGGACCGAACTGTGCGAGCCGCTCGTCGACGAACTCGCGCAGCGCGGCGCGGGCCTGCTCGTGGGTGACCGGCCAGCGGTAGGCGGTGGGGCGCCCGGGTGCATCGGGGAACGCCTCCTGCACCCACCCCACCGCGTCCTCCACGTGCGGTGTGCGCTGCGCCGCGGTCCATGCGGGCACCGGGTGGCCGCGCGGCAGCTTCTTTCTGTTCTCGGTGTCGAACGACCACCGGCCACCCACCGGTTGACCGCCGTCGAGGAGCAGGTCGAGCCTGCGCCGTTGCCACGCGTAGAAGCCCGCCATCCGGGCGCGGTGCGCGCCGAACCACGCGACGAGCTCGGGACGCGTCGTCAGGAACGCCGGCGACTCCTCGACGTCCTCGGGTCCGAAGGCGACGCCGGCGTCGGAGGCAGACCGCCGCAGGTCCCGCACCATCCAGTCGTCCACCGGGTCGAACACCTTGAGCTCGTCCGGTCGGATGGCAGCCAGGTGCTCGGCGAGGCGCTCTCCGGCGGAGCGCCCGGCATCCGTCTCGACGACGTCGACGTCGAACCCCGCCTCGCGCAGGCGGTCGACGAAGTGGCGGCCGGCTGCGCGGTGCAGCACCAGCTTCTGCGCGTGGAAGGGCTGCGAGCGGAAGAGCAGGTCGTCCTCGACGAACACGAAGCGGATGCCTCGCTCGGCTCCCAGCTGCGACTCGTGGAGCTGGTGCGGGTAGAGCACCCGTATGCGGCGGCGCGCCGTCATGCCGACGCGAGGTCCGCGAGCACAGCACCGGCGACGCGGTGTCCGGAGACGAGCGCCCCCTGGATCGACGCGGTGTCCCGGTGGTCGCCACACACGTAGACCGACGGCGAGACCCGTGCCGGCGACGTCGTGCGCAGCGGGGGCGGTTGGGCCGGCAGGGCGTGCCGGATGTCGTGGCGGTGCACCAGCTGCCACCCCGTGGTGTCGACGCCGTAGATCTCGCCGACCTGCCGGCGCACCTCGGCCTCCGTCGCACCCGCATCTGACGAGGGCGGCAGGAGGCAGGTGGCCTGCACCAGGTGCCGGCCCGGCGGCGCCAGCTCCGCAGCGGCATTCGTCATCACCGCAGTGTTGACGACCGGCCCCCGCCGCCGGCCGTCGACCGCGATCATGGTCGATGCCGTCGGGCGCTCGCCCGCCGCGAACCACCACGTCTGCAGGCCCCGGGTCCGCGGCGCAGGCACGTCGAGCAGCCCGCCGACGGCCTCCGGGCCGACCGCCACCACGGCCACGCGAGCGGCCAATCGCTCACCACCGGCCAGTCCGAGGATCGCGCTGGACACCCCGCCGCTCACCTCGACGACCGCCTCACCCAGCCGGAGGTCGACCCCGGCCCGCACGGCCGCGGCAGCCAACTGCTCGGGCAGCGCCCGGATGCCGCGTGCCGGCACGCCAGGCACACCCACTGCGAACATCCGCACAAGCAGCTTCGTGAAGGCCTCCGAGGTCTCTCCCCGGTCCTCGGCGAGCACCCCGGCGAGGAAGGGCTCGATGACCTCATCGCGCAGGGGGCCAGCCAGACCCACCCGGTCCAGGCCCTCGCGCAAGGGCCGATCCGGGCCATCGACGACACGGCGCGGCGCGGCGAGCACCGGCCCCGCCCAGCGCACCGTGGCGGCCACGGCCCGAGGGGTGAGCAGCCCACTGCGCAACGTCGCCAGCAGACCCGCCGGGTGCCGCAGCGGATGCGACAGCTCGGTGAGGCCGCGCTCGCGGCGGACGAGCACCCCGGCACCGAGCGGCCGCAGCTCGAGGGCGTCGAGGTCCACCCACCGGCGGACCGCCGGGTACGCCGGGTTGAGCACCTGGAACCCTCGGTCGAGGAGGAAACCATCCACCGCGTCGGTGCGCTGGCGGCCGCCGACGGCCTGCGCCGCCTCGATGACGACGACCGAGCGGCCCGCCTCGGCAAGCCGCCACGCGCAGCGGAGGCCGGCGAGCCCCCCACCCACCACGACCACCTCGGTGTCCACCACGGTTGCGACCATAGACGCCACCCCGTCGGAGTCGAGGTCGGTCTGTTGAACGTTGAGATGGCGGATCGCGAGCATCAGCTCTCACCCGGCCGACACCGGGCAGGGGCCGGCCGCACCGGATGATCGACCGGGGCCGGCTCGCGGCGACGAGATGCACCTTCGACGCTTCGGGGAGCTACGGCTGCCCTGCGCCGTCACTCCACGGGCGGCCTCGGTGTGCCGTCTGCCAGGACTCCGACCCGGTTGCGGCCCGATCCCTTGGCCTCGTACAAGGCCCGGTCTGCCATGACGTAGAGGCCCTGAAGATCCACCGCGTCGGCGGGAACGTTGGCCAGGCCGACGCTCACCGAGACTCGAATCTCCTCCCCGCTGGGGAGCACGAAGGGGTGGGTCGCAACATCCGCGACGATCTGCTCGGCGCGGCGCTGAAGAGACGCCACCGAACACCCGGGCATCAGCACAGCCATCTCGTCGCCACCGAGCCGACTCACGACGTCGTCGCGGCGCGCTGACCGCACGAGGTAGTCAGCCAGCTGAACCAGCACCTCGTCGCCGCCGGGGTGTCCGTAGCGATCGTTGACCGACTTGAACTCATCGACGTCCAGCAGGATCAGGGACGTTCCGTCCTGGCTGACTGCGCCGGAGATGGCAGATTGTGCGGCCTCGTCCAGCACTCGCCGGGTCGCCAGGCCGGTCAGAGCGTCGACCGCGGCCAGGCGCTCGAGTCTCGTCACCAGCTCGTCCTGGCGTTCGCCGGAACGGATCAGGAGCACAGCCGTCGTGATGAGTGCCGCCGAGACGTATCCGATGTCGGTGGCGGCCGCGGCAAGGGGCAAGGAGCCCAGGACCACGATGCCCACGCCGACAACAGATGCCGCCGTCATCACCACAGCACCCGCGCGGCGCAGCTGTGAGGCGCCGTACAGCGTGGGAAAGAAGAAGAAGACCTGCGCCGCAACCGAGACGTCGGACGTCAAGAGGTCGAGCACGACGATCGCCACCACGGCCAGCAGCGGAACCAGCGCCCACGCGATCATCGCCGGGATGCGACGGTACCGGGCCGCCCGGCAGGCAATGAGGACCACCGCGACCGAGCCGAGGAACAGGACAGCCGCGGTCGCCGTGAGATCCCGGCCACCCGGCTGCAGCGGTAGGAAGACAACGGTCACCAGGACCGCAACGCTGGCGAGCATGACCATGCTCCGAAGTGCTGCGGAATGACTTCGGGGCTGCATCCAGAGGAGAAGTCGCACCTTCATGACCTCCCCATCGACGATTGTCGGAGTTGCGCTGCACACCCCCGGACGAGACTAGTCTCGCGGCGCTCGACGGTCGTGCAGGGACGTCGGCCGACTCCGCTCGCGACGCGACCGAGGCCCGGAGGGGCGGGCGGGGCCGCACTGGGACGGCCGGTGCTCGGGCGGTCTGTCGAACCGGCTCGTGTCCCGGGCCCGGGGGGTCCCGACTCGATATCGTGCGGCACAGGTGAGATTCCATGTGCTGTCAGGGGGAACGTAGTGGCTGATCTCAGTGAGCGCCCGCGGCGCCAGCAGCTGTTCGACCTGTTGTCGACCAAGGATTCCGACTACCTGTACTGCGTGGTCCGCGACTGGAACTGGTCCAACGGCACCTGGCTGCTGCGCTGGATCGCGTCGCAGGCAGCGTGCACCCGCGGCACCGCGCAGCGGATCTTCTGGGATTGCCAACCAGAGACGTTCTTACCGGTTGCCGGGGCGCAGGTTCCGTTCGGTTCGCCGGAGTTCGACCTCGCCGCACTGGTGCTGGAGAACTGGAAGGCGGGTGCCTACCCTGCGGACCGGCAGAGCCTGAGCGACCGGCTGCGCTCCCTCGTCAGTGGGGGTCAGGGTGGATTCCGCGGCGATGACGGAACTTGGTACCGCGCCGGGCAGATCGGGTACTTCGACCCGGCGAACCCGGTGCCGCAGATGGAGGCCTACCGCGCCGCCGAGGCTCGGTGCGACCCGTCGCAGCTGCCCTGGACCCTGCCCGACGACTTGGGACGCGTGCAACGAGTCCGCCGACCCAGCTATACCGGGTTCGACCTGGTTGAAGGTGTTCCGGAGGAGTTCGTCGATCTCTTGGACGAGGACGAGCCAGCGTGAACGGCGGCGAGAGGTCGCCGTGGATGTCCTGGTCCAGGCGACCGGCGCGCGCGCACGTGTCGCAGGTGTGACTGCCATCGACCAGTGGGATGCGGCGTCGCAGGGAGTCAGGCGGCGTCGGGCTTCCTACGCCAGAACCGTCTGCGGCGAGCGGGCCTGTTCGGAGGTGAGCTGCCCGGTGCGCAGATGGCGCACGTTGGCCGCCCGCAGCCGGGCTCGTGCAGCGTGGTCATCAGGTGCAGCGCCTCGTCGGTGTACTCATCCGAGAACTCCCAGACGAGGTCCATCCGGCCCTCGGCGACAGCCGCGTTGACCTTCCACACGTAGGCATCGTGCAACTCGCGCAACAGGTCGGTCTCGCCCATGCGGCACCTCCGACTTCACCTGCCCGACGGCGTGCGACGCGTCGTTGACCAGCCGACGAACCCGGTGACGTGGAGTGCCCAGACGCCTGCATGCCGAGGTTGTTCAATGGTAGTCGCGAGATGCGGCATCGAGTACCCCCACGACGGCCAGGGCGACCCCGGTACAGGTCGACCGGAAGGCGCCGTGATGCGGCGCTGTGACCGGGGGGCGTCAGGATCAGGAGGTCCCGACGAGTGCGAGGTGCGGACCACGGGTTGGACCCGTAACCCGGCTCTCACCGCGGGTGGGCGCGCCGGTGGGGCTCAGACAGCCGTGCCTGCTGCGGGCGCCTTCCACCGTCGGTAGACGGGCATCTCCTCGTCGGTGTACTCGGTCGCCACCGCTTCCACGACGGAGCAGGAGTAGTGGACGAGCCCGTAGGGCGTGCGTCCGGGGCGAGCCACCACCGCCGGGTGGGACTCGGGGATCGGCTCGAGCGACCCACTGGCCATGAACTCGCCGTACGCGCCCGCGTGGTCATCCCACGGTTGCGCCGTATGGATGGCGTAGCGCGGGTCGCGCGCCACCTCGCGCAGCTTCGGGCTCGTGTCGCGGAACGAGACGCACAACAGCCCGGCCGCGACCCAGGGAGAGACCGGGTGCAAGCGCGGGCTTCCGTCGGGCCGGATCGTCGCCTGGTACACGATCCGGCCCTTCATCCGATCCTGGGCGAACGCAGCCAGTTCCGGCTCAGCATTCGCGAACTCCGCCCACGTGGTCATGACCGGAGCAGCCTACTCACGGCCCCTCTTTGCGTGGACCGGGTCATGTCCGCGACGTAGTGTCGCCCCATGTCGGGCATCGTGGACCTGGAGCCGCTCATCGGTCGCTGGAGCCAGGTGATAGACGCCCCGCGTCATGTCGAGGGGCGGGTCAAGGGCGAGATGACGATGGAGTGGCTGCGCGGCGAGAAGGTGATCCTCCAACGTTCGGGTGCCGAGAACCCGATGTTCCCTGAGGGCGTGGTCGTGATCATGGCCGCCGGTCAGGGTGACGAAGGAGACTTCACGGCGCACTACTTCGACTCACGCGCGGTGTCACGCCTGCTGCACATGACCTTCCGCGACGGGGTGTGGACGTGGTGGCGTCATGCGGCCGGCGCCGACGACTTCGACCAGCGCTTCGAAGGCAGGCTCTCAGAGGATGGAAGGACCATCGAGAGCTCCTGCTATCTCGTGGAGGACGGCCAGTGGATCCACGACTTCAACGTCACCTACACGAGGGTCTGATCCAGGAGCCCACCGGCGGCTCCGGCCGGCTGAGGCGCCGGCCGGAGGTCGCTGTTGCGCAACGCGGGCGAGGGACCCGTTGCAGGGTGGTTCGGGCTGAGTCGTCAGCTGGGGACGGCCCCCTTGAGGGTTCCGACCTTCGGCGGGGACGATCGTTTCGGAAGGTGGCCGCCGGCTCGCTGGTTCGAGTCGAAGACCTGGGTGTCGTAGGCCATGTGACCGACCATGTTGGCGAAGGCCTTCGACATGAAGGTGAGCACCTCCGGGTCGTTGTTGGCCAGGTTGTCGCACCAGCGGAAGGGGTTGTCCACACAGCCGCCGTCGTCTCCGGGCACGGTGCCCTCGAAGTTGCCTTCGTAGCCGCCGAAAAGACCGACGTCGGAGGCGAGCTTGCAGCAGTCCTGCCCGGTGAGTACGCCGCTGGCGGGGATCCCGGCGAGCTGGAACATGAAGGCGTCGGTGCCGTCGGCCGAGAACAGGATGTGGTTCTTCCCGATGGAGTTCAGGTAGTCGATGCCGTAGTCGCGGGCGATGGCTGATGGGGCCCAGATGCTGGGCGGCATCGGTGTCCCCGGCTCACGCTGGAACAGGTCGACGCCGTCCTTGGGGTCGAGAACGCCGGCCACGTAGTTCGGGGTTGCCAGGACGTCGGCATCCAGGTCGTACTTGATCTTCGCGAGCTCTGCCGGGGGAAGGGTGTTGACGTAGTAGTCCGAGCCGAGCAGGCCGAGCTCTTCGCCACCGAACCAGATGAACCGCAGCTTGTTGCGGGTGTTGGTGTTCTTCAGCTGCTGAGCGATGTCGAGGATCGCGGCGGACCCCGACGCGTTGTCGAGCATCCCGGCCCCGTAGATGGCGTCCAGGTGGGCGTCGATGACGAGCACGTTGTTCGGGTCACCACTCCTGGAGTCCGCGATCACGTTCCAGTCGGACCGGTTGGGATCGTCGATCGCCTGGACGTTCACGGTGAGCACCGGGCCTGAACCCGGCACGTACTGCGCCAGGAGCTGGGTGCCGACGGAGTACGGCGTGAACAGCACCGGGATCTGCTCGGTCCCGGCGAGGCTGCCCGAGAACAGGCTGGTGCGCCCGGGGTTGCCCTCGTTGAAGATGACGGCGGCCGACGCGCCTGCGGCTTGGGCGTTGGCCACCTTCTGGGCAAAGGTGCACGTGCCCCGCTGGATCAGGGCGATGTTGCCCGGAACGAACCCGGCGAAGTCGGCCGCCTGGCAACCGCTCGCGGAGCTCGGGGTGGGCGTCGCTGGCACCACGATGCCGCCGGCCGGCTGGACCTTCGCGGTCGCCGAACCCGCGACCGGGCCGGGGTTGAAGTCCTTACCGAGCACGAATGTCTGCGGCGTCGGTGACACCTCGTTCATCAACGGCGTCCCGACGAAGCTGAAGTAGTGGAACTTGTACTCCTGCAGCGTCACGTCGTAGCCCGCTGCCTTCATGACGTCGGCCACGTAGTCGGCCGAGGCCTTGTACCCGGGCTCTCCCGAGTTGCGCGACGGGTGACCGTCGGCGCCGGGGTTGGCATCTGCGATCTGTTGGAACTTGACCATGTGCGCCCACAGGTCGGCCTTGGTGACGCAGTCGACCAGCTTCTGCGGGGTGTTGTTGACCCGGTTGGCGCAGGCCGTCGGGTTGGCGGCCGCGCTCCCCGCGCTGGCCGTCGCACTCGAGGCGGCCACCGGACCGGCCCATGTCAGGGCCACCGCTGCGGCGCCGATCACCGCGAGCCGCTTTGCACCGGATCCTTCTCTTCTCGGGCCCATCTCGGCCCCCTTTGCTGACGGAGAGAAACCCGCCGGCGTCGTTGTCGACGAGCCTTCCGATGCTACGCCCGCCCGCCAGCCCGCGGAACGGAGGCAACCGGAGCTTCGGGGCCGTCCCGGACCGCAGGGACTCCACACCGCCGGCGCCCTCTGAGCGGCTGGGTCCCAGTGCATCGACCGGCTGGCGGCGATGAGACGCGGGTGGATCACGAATCACTGATTGGCCGCGGGCCTGGTGTCGTGGATGTCAGCCCTCCGGACCGGTCAGGGATGAGCGGTCGTGAGGGCGATGGCGGTCCAGGACACCGGGCTCAACCGCAGCTCGATGCGCCCCTCGTCGACGCGAACCGTCGGGTCGTTGCGCGGTCGCACGGCGTCGGGCTCGGCAGCGGTGTTCGCGCGGCGGGGGTCGTCATCCTCGAGGCGCAGGCACTCGGTGACCGCTGAGCCCGGGAAGCCGCGCGCGTCGACGGTGACGTCGACGGTGTGGCTCGGGTGGCGGTTGACCAGGAAGAGGGCGATCCTGCCGCTCTCCTCGTCCCACGTCGCCGCCGCATCCACCGTGTCGACGATGCCGTGGACGGCCGTCTCGTGCTGGGCGCCCTGGGGTTCCACGCGCAGGGCGGTTCCGTGCGCCAGTCGCGCGGTTTGGGCGAACGGGTGGAAGATCGTCTGGCGCCAGGCCGGACCGCCCGCCTCGGTGCGGATGAGGCCGATGACGTTGACGAGCTGTGCCTGGCAGGCGATCTTGACGCGGTCCGCGTGACGGAGGAAGGCGTTGAGGAACCCGCCGACCGCGACGGCGTCGGCGACGGAGTAGGTGTCCTCGATGAGACGGGGCACGCGCTCCAGGCCGAGGTTCGTGTGTCCGACGAAATCGTGCTGGTACCAGACGTTCCACTCGTCGAAGGACAGGTTGACCCGCTTCTGGCTCCGACGCTTGGCGCCCACGTGGTCCGCGGTGGCGATGACCGATCGGATGAACTGATCCATGTCGACCGAGGAGGCGAGGAAGCTCGCCAGGTCTCCCTCACGCTCCTCGTAGTAGGCGTGCAGGCTGATGTAGTCAACGGCGTCGTAGGTGTGGTCGAGCACCGTTGCCTCCCAGGACGCGAACGTGGGCATCTGGCTGCTGGAGCTACCACAGGCCACGAGCTCGATGGTGGGGTCGATCTGACGCATCGCCTTGGCGGTCTCCACCGCCAGCCGCCCGTACTCGTCGGCGGTCTTGTGGCCCGTCTGCCACGGCCCGTCCATCTCGTTCCCCAGGCACCACAGGCGCACGTTGTGCGGGTCAGGATGACCGTGACTGGCGCGCAAGTCCGACAGGGCCGTTCCACCCGGGTGGTTGGTGTACTCCAGCAGGTCACAAGCCTCCTGCACCCCACGGGTCCCGAGATTCACGGCCATCATGGCCTCGACCCCGCATCGTCGCGACCACTGGGTGAACTCGTTCAGCCCGACCTCGTTGCTCTCGATGCTCCGCCACGCCAGGTCGATCCGGGTCGGTCGGTCCCCGACCGGACCGACCCCGTCCTCCCACCGGTACCCCGACACGAAGTTGCCACCGGGATAGCGCACCAGGGTCACGCCGGCCTCGCGGGTCAGGTCCGCGACGTCACCGCGAAAGCCGTGCGCGTCGGCGGTCGGGTGCCCCGGCTCGTGGATGCCGGTATAGACGCAGCGGCCCATGTGCTCGACGAACGAACCGAAGACGCGGCGGTCGACCTCACCGATGGTGAACGCCGGGTCCAGCACGATCTTGGCCTGCAGCAACGATGCCTCCCACGACGACGGGCGAGTCAGTCCCGCAGTTATACCGGGTTGGAACAACCTTGTGCACACCGTGCCAGACCCCTCGTCGGGGTGGCGGACTCGTCACGTGCGGCGGCGGCGGTGGCCGAGTACGAAGGGGCCACGAATCTGCGGGGCGCGTTCACCTAGGGCAGATGCCCGATGGCCGGGGGCAGATCGGTGGCTAGCGTTCTGAACCTCGAAGTACCCCGCCCGGTCTTCGCCGGCGCGGCCACCGCATCGCAGGCCCGCTGTCCCTCCGCGCTCACTGTCAGCCATGACTGCATGGCAGGCTCCGTCGGGTGTGGATGCGGCAGGGCGCCCCGACGGAGAGGTCCCTCATGCACCAGTCACGCGTACGGTGGGTTCGCAGCTGGACGACAGCCGCGGTCAGTCTGATGGCGGCCTCGGTTATCGCCGTCACAACGGGCCCCGCAGCGCAGGCGGTCGACCCAGGCAGCACCACACCCCTCGACTTCGGCGCAGTGGAACTCGGAACCGTCAAGACGCTGCCGATCCCCATCTCCCTCGTCGCTGGGGAAGTGCTGCTCACCCCATTCAGCACGAGCAGCGCCGCCCTGGACGGCACCCCCTCCACGGAACCGCAGACCGCCTTCATCGCCACCA
Organism: Ornithinibacter sp.; assembly: GCA_035702525.1. Classification (GTDB taxonomy): domain Bacteria; phylum Actinomycetota; class Actinomycetes; order Actinomycetales; family Dermatophilaceae; genus Fodinibacter. The sequence continues at coordinate 15,438 of DASSQL010000295.1, forward strand.
CGGGAACCTGCACCAGCGCCGGTCCCGCGTCATGCTCGCTCTCCGTCTCGTTCGCACCATCGATCCTGGGTCTGCACACCATGACATTGGGAGTGGCCACGTGCATCACCTTCACGGGCGGCGGGGAGTGCGGGCAGCTCTACACGATCCAGCTGAGCGGAAGCGGCCTCACCCCCGCGCCCGCCACCATCTCGCTGTTCCAGCAGCCGGTCGACAACGACGCCATCAACTCCGCCAGAGCGGGCTCCACGATCCCACTGAAGTTCTCCGTGACGAAGGCGGGCACACCACTCACCGATCTCACCCTCGCCGACGTGAACGTCGGCTCCTTCGGCGGAGACTGCGGAGGTGGCCCCGTGGATGCCATCGAGGTCTACTCCGGGGCCTCCGGACTGCAGAACCTCGGCGGCGGCTTCTACCAGTACAACTGGAAGACGCCCAAGGGCTTCAAGGGGCAATGCCGCACCCTCAACGTGACCGTGCTCGGTGCCGTCAGGACAGCTGACTTCACCTTCAACTAGCGGGAACTGGCACAAGATCTTGGCCGGCTGAGGGACGCAGCCGCCGCTCACCCAGCCCCCGCCGGGAACCACGCCGCTAGCGGCTACCGGACGATTCCGTCAGGACCGTTGTCCGGCCAGACCGGTCCAGGTGCTCGACGGGATGCTCCGCTGGCGGCTGCCCATCAGCGTGATCGGTGTGGCTCATCTTCGGTTTGCGTTCCCGTCGGGTGCCGTGCCGGTGCGTGGCTGAAGAGGGGTTGGCCGTCGCAAGCGGGGCTTGGTCGGCGACAGTTGGCAGTGTGCTCGCCATCGTCCTGCGTCCCGCCCCTGGCATCCATGGCTCACGCGGTCCATAGCTCCCTGGGCCGACCCCGTCCCGCACCGGAGCCGTTCACCCACGCACGGCGATGCGGCGATGGATTCGGGGTTGCGTCACGCGGCAGGCACGGCTCTACCGTGGCTCGGGTGACAACCCTTTGCGGTGGCTGACCGCTCCTTAGGTGTGACGAGAGGAGCGTGATGCGCGACCAGCCTGGATCCGCCTCCGAGAGCTTCGAGGCTTTCGTGGTTCAGCGCGGGCCGGCGCTGTTGCGCACGGCGTTCCTCTTGACCGGTGATCATGGCCGCGCCGAGGACCTGGTCCAAACGGCGTTGGGCAAGTCCTGGTCCAAGTGGAGCTCGATCCACGAGGTGCCGAGGGAAGCGTACGTGCGCAAGGTGATGGTCAACACCTACATCGCCTGGTGGCGGAGGCGGTGGAACGGTGAGTACCCGACCGATGCGCTGCCCGAGCGCCCGGCCCGTTTCGAGGACCTGGACCTCCGGCGCGACCTGCTGATCGCTCTCGCCGGGTTGCCCAAGGGGCAGCGGGCGGTGGTGGTGCTGCGGTTCTTCGATGACCTGACCGAGGCTCAGGCCGCCGAGCTGATGGGGTGCAGCGTGGGCACCGTCAAGAGCCAGGCATCACGTGCGCTGAAGGCCTTGCGGACCTGCCCCGCCCTGGCTGCCACGGAGGGAGAGTTGCGATGACCGATCTGGAGAACCGGCTGCGCGCCGCCCTCGAGGACCTCGCGCCGCCCGACCCGTCGACCGCGGGCCTGGCCGTTGGAGCGGTGCGCTACCACCGCCGAGTCCGGAAGCAGCGCCTGGTCCTGGGCGCCGTGGCGGCCCTGATGGTTCTGGTCGGGGGTGGCGTCGCGGCGACCATGCTGGAGCCGACTGCCCGCCCGGTGCCGGCCGGGCCACGGATCACGCCTGGGGCCTGTCCTGCGCCGGCATCGACGAAATCCGTCAGGTCGGACCCCGTAGCGGCGTGGATCTGTCCGGACCCGACGGCAAGGGCGGACGGGGCCGGGTGGGTCCTACCGGCCGCCCCGTTGACCGGCCGGTACGCCACGTCGGTCGCAGTGCCCGAGTACGGCCCGGGTGAGACCTGCCAGGGGCAGCCGCACGGTCCGGCGTTCGTCCTCACCCTGCAAGAGGGCGACGGCGCCATCCGCAGCTACCGCAGCAGCGAGAGCGTGTGCGCAGCGGTCGGGACCCTGATCACCTATTACACGGCCCTGGCAGACCTCGAGGCCGACGCGCGGGCAGCAGCACCACCAAGTGCACAGGTGCCCTGCCGTAGTCAGGGGCTGTGGGAGGACACCCGCGACGGGACCAACCTCGACTCCCCGTTCGTCGCCGCCACGCTGTGCTTCGTCCCGTCCTACGTCCACAGCATCGACGGCACGCGAAAGCCACCGCCGCCAATCGGGCCCAGGTCCTACCGAGCGGCTGTGTTGCCCGCTGACACGCTGGCGAAGCTGAACGCCGAGCTCGACCACGCCCAGGGCAGCTATCACGGCAACGGCGAGTGTTCGATCGAAGGGAACTGGACCTACCTGATTCTGGGTCGGACGGCATCCGGCCATGACCGGATGCTGACCACCGGGTGCCTGGACGAGCTCCACGTCGCCGGCACCGTGCGTTTCGGGTTCAACCCATCCCTCGAGCTCACCACAGCACTGCGAGCACTTGCGCCCAAGGAGTGAAGCGGTCAACTGCGGGCCGACACGCCTGACAGCAGGACGGCTCGTGGCGTAGAGACGCACTCCGAGAGGTGACTCGATGGGCATCCCGTCGAGTCTCGAAACCAGCAACGGTCAGTGCGGCGTCGAGCTCCCTGTTCATCCGGCCAGCATGCCTGACGGGGCATTCGCCCCTGCTGCGGTTTCCATGTCGGCGGAGCTGGTCGGCGGTCTCGCGTGACACGGGCGCTCATGACGAGCCCCGCGGTGCGACTTCAAGGTCGATCAGCACAGCCGTCAGTAGCGGCCCCGCAGCATGGAGGTCTCTGCGAACCAGTCGGCTCGCCGGAACCTCCGCGTACCATGCCGTCTCGAGCATTGCCCTTCGTTCGTGCAGGCCAGTCGTGTCCACGTCGCTCCACTCCATCGCGACCCGTCGCACGGTCCCAGAGGTCGCCGGGAACGCAGGTGGCGCATCGACGTTTGTCGCCTCCACCCACCCGCTGAGCTCGATGGGCCCGGAGACAGGTTCGGGAGCGTCCCAGTACAAGGCCGCAGCGCCGGTATCGACGCGCACGGGGTACCGGCCCCAAGCCGCCCCCGCCCAGCCCGGAAGCGCGGTGGCTTCCCCATGGATCCGCTGCAGACCCCCTGGGGCATGAGGACGACGCTCCGCCTCGACCAGCACCAGCCAGCTCTCGAAGAGGTCACCGACAGCGATGACGCGGTTGTCCTCATCCAGGGACCACTCGGGAATCGACACGGTGAGGAGCACGGCCAGATGCTCTCACGGGGTCGCCGGCTCGTTGATGGACTGGCGGCGATCAGACGCTCGTCAGCCCAGACCCGATCGAGGTCACGATCGGCCTTCGTGTGCCATGTGCCTGATGGGACGTTGGATTCCGGACTTCGACTGCTTGGAAGGTCAGGCCGTCACGCCCGAGGAGCGACTTTGTGGGTCAGAGGTCCAGGAGGTCCCTACCGTCGCGGAGCACGCTGGTGCCGAACCGGCGACCGTGCGTATCGTGCCGTACCAGGCGAAGGTCGGCCGCCTCGCCGGCGAAGGTGGTCACCACGATGGCGACGCCGTCGCGCGTCGCGGTCATCTTCGACTCGAGGTGGGCGGTGGACGACGTGGACAGCAGTTGGACTCGCGCGGCGCCCGGTGCGATGACGAGATAGCGGTTGACCCCGGGACGCAGGTCGTCGAGCCGGGACACGACCGGTTCGTCGGCCGGGGTGTCGGCCGGCAGCACGGCGGGTGGTTCGATCTCGAGGGAGTTCATCGTGCTGCGGCCCTCGACGATGCGCATCGGGCCGGCGACGACGCGCACGGAGCGGATCAGCGCCCCCGTCGAGGTCGTGGTGCGCAGTACGCGCACGTGTCCAGCGCCATCCTGCGGCGACCTGGCGGCCGGGTCGATGACGGTCTCCGCCACGGTCGCGTCGGTGACGACCTCGGTGTGCACCTGCTCGATCGGCAGCCCGGTGGCGGCCGCGACGAACCTGCTGGTCCCCTCGGCGAACCCGGCCAGGGATGCGGTGTCCGCATGGTCCAGCCAGGTCGGCGCCGTCGATGCGGCCGGTCCGTCGAAGTCGCCACAGCGCACCCGCAGAGCGGGTCCGGGCTCTTGCGCCCACGTCGTCGAGCCGATGCCCGAGGTCAGCGCCATGTCCGTCCAGGCCCGCTCGATGACACCAGCGCCGAAGGGGAGGACCGTGGGTGAGTAGGACGCCGTGGTCACAGTCGGGCGGGCCAGCACCACGAGGAGCGCTCCGGGGTACGTCGGCAGGGCGAGGGGGATCACCGCCGAATTCTCGTAGCCGAGCCCGGTCGTGAGGTGGACCTTCTCCAGGGATGCCGGGTCCGCGCCGGCCGGGCCGTGCCAGGCCTGCAGGACCAGGTCCTCGTATGCGCCTGGTTCGAGCGAGCCGGAGATGACCAGCCGGCGGCCGGCGACGTCGTCGGCCCAGAGCACCCGCGGCCCGACCCCGCTCGCCCGGCTGATGGCCAGGCCCTGCACCCCCGGGTCGGTCGCGAGGCGGCCCCGCGGCGCCCAGCGGGACAGGCTCGCCCAGCTGGGGTCATCCGGTGGGGGGAGCGTCCTGGGGGAGGGCCCCGTCGACGCGCTACCCGCCGAGGCGGGCGGGCCGTCGGGCCACAGCCACCAGGCCGCGGCCCCCGCGACGGCGACTCCGGCGCCTGCGGCCACCAGTGAACGGCGGCGGACGGCACGGTGGCGCTCGACGCCCAGGGCCGCCAGGTCAGGCGGGTCGCTCAGTCCGGTGAGCAGGCGCTCGACGACGGCGTCGAGGTCGACGTCCAGGGCACCGTCCCCGGGCAACGGGCCAGGGGCGGCCCGGGCCGCGTCGAGCGCAGCGACCAGACGGGTGCGAAGCGCCGCGTCCGCCTCACGCACGTCAACCACCGGCATCCCGAGCAGCTCGGCGACCTCGTCGGGCCCCATCCTCCACACGGACCCGGCCCCCACGAGGGCGCGCTCGAGCGGGGTGGCCGCACGCACCACGACCTCGAGGGCGGTGAGCACCGCGTCGTCGCCGTCCGGGAGGTCCCCGGTGCCGGTGAGACGACCGGCATCCGGTCGGTACGGCACGAACGGGCTTTGAGCCGTTGCGGGAGAACCACTTCGACCAGGAGTAGGGCCGCCCCCGACGGCCGCGGAAAGCACCGAGCGGCGGGCCATCCACCCGGGGCGGCCCTCGTCCAGGGCTTCGCGCCAGTGCTGGTGCACGCTGGTCAGGGCCGCGGTGGTGACTTGGCGGGCTACGGCCGCATCCAGCGTCACGACGAACGCGACGCCCTCCAGGTCGGGCCAGAGCTCGGCGACGAACTCCTCGAACCCCTCGAAGGTCCGGCTCACCTGACCAGTATCCGCGATGCCGGGTGAGGGCCGAGCCCAGGTGATGGGACGAATCATGAGCGAGGGCTCGAACCACGCCGCCCTCATCGGTCTCCCGCTATGCGGCGAGACTCATCGGCATGGGGGTGGTCGCTGGAACCGAGAAGCCGGGTATCGCCTGCGGTGCGGCGAGCACCAGCACACCGAGCGTGAGGAGCACCCCAGCCGTGGCGTAGGTCGCGCCACGCCGCCAGGGAAGCAGCTTCTCGAGGGCAATCAGCCCGGCGATGACCGCCATCCACACGGCACTCATGATCCCCAACGCGAACAGCGAGGTCATCAGGGCCCAGCAGCACCCGACACACCAGGCGCCGTTGGTCATCCCCATCCGCAGGGCACCTGACCACCCGTCGCGCCAGGACCCGATGAGCAGGCCCAGCGGGCTGCGGCACTTGCTCAGGCAGACGTTCTTCAGCGGGGTCAGCTCGTACACCGCGGCAAGCAGGAGTGTGGCTCCTGTCAGGACCCGCCCCGCCCGTCCCCACTCCCCGTCGGGAACGACCCGCGCCGTGACGGTCCCGATCAGGAAGGCGACCACTCCGACACCGGTCCACGTGGCGAGGTAACCCGCGACGAACGCGGTTGAGCCCCAACGGTTCCGACTCATCCGAGCGTACAGGGCCACCGTCGGGGCGACCGATGGGAACATCATCGCCGCCATCATGACCACCCAGACCGAGATGAACCACCCGAACGTCCCGAGCTGGGTCCACGGGCCGTTGCCCATGCCACGCATCTGCCGGACCGTCCACCACCACCCAATCCCAGCCAAGGCGACAAGCACCCCCACCAGCAGCAGCTGCGTTCGAGCCGCGGCGTAGGCAGGACGAAGGCCCGCGCCGTCCGGGGGCGCCGCGCCGACCTGCCTCAGCTGTGTCAGGCGGCCCACGAGAAGCCGGACTTCGACAGCCCGGTCTTCCCCTCGAACCGGATACCGAACGCGTCGATCGTCGAACGCTTCGCCTCGGCCATCGTCAGGTCGGATCCGACCGGGTGGAACATCCCGGAGAACCTGACCGGTTCACCGGTGTCCACGCCGAACGGGACGACGTCCTCGATCTCGAAGTCGATCGCGCTGCCCACCCGGACCCGGTGGCGCAGCCCGTCCGCCTCGACCTCGATGGCGGCGCGCTCGACGCCGAGCATCTCGCCGATCAGCGGGGCGAGCCCGGCCATCGGGCCTCCCAGCTGCCCGCTGAACACCTGCACCAACTTGTCGAACTGCGCGTCGGTCGCACCCTCGTCGACGAAGACTCCGACCCGCCAGTTCCCCTCGGTCATCACCTTCGGGGTGTCCGCGATCAGGGCCACCTTGCACCCGGCGATGTCTGTTCCGTCGACGGCGCCCTCACGGACATCGAAGACCAGGGTCACCCGGCAGAAGTCGTAGGTGGCTCCGTGGTCCAACGACAGGTTGCACGGGCACATGAGTTCACATGAGCACGTCTCCACGTACTCACCCTTCAGGTTCCAGGACATGGCCGCTCCTTCCACCTTGTGGGAGTTTCACTCCGGGCCCACCGTCTGTCAATGGCCCGATCGAGCCGGGCTGGGTGCGGCCCCTCCGACGCCATCCAGGACCGCGACATGCGCCCCCGCGGACGCTCACAGCCATGTCTCCTGCGGCGATG
>DASSQL010000296.1:0-13571 GCA_035702525.1 Ornithinibacter sp.
GGCGCGCGACCAGTACGCCGCGCAGATCTGGTCGAGATAGGCCTCCGGCATGAGCCGCCAGCCGATGAGGGACACCCGGAGCACGAGCTCGTCGCCCATCTGCACCTCGTTCTGCCGGAGGTCGTCGCCGATCACCTGCAGGCCGAGCGCGTGACCCGCACCGTCGACCTCCACGACCAGCCGAGCCTCCTTCCATGCGATGTCCAGGTAGGCCGCCCCGTTGGGGAGGCGGCGCACCTCCTGACGCGTCGGCTCGGGAAGCCCCCGCCGTCGGCAGGCAGCCACCACGTCGAGCTCACCCAACGAGTGAGCGCCGTCGGCGATGTCGTGGACGAGCACGTGGATGAGCTTGCGCCGGTTGCGACCCCGGATCAGCGACTCGGCCTCGACGAGCTGTGCGCCGGTGCAGAGGCGCTGCTGGACCGGCATCACCAGGACGAGAGCGGCCTGCCGGTCGGAGACCGCCCAGTGCGCGGCACGGATGGCTGCGACGGACGGTCGGGTGCGTGGGATACCGGTGTGGATCAACTCGTGCTCCAGCCTCCGGATCACCTTGTGTATTCGGACGCCGTGGAGCAGCGTCACCTCGACGGTGTGCTTCACCGAGAGGTGCACGGTCTCGTCATCGAACCCGGTGAGCCCTGCGTGCTGGAGTGCCGACGTGCCATCGAGCGCGGCCACCTTCAGCCCGGTCTCCCACACCGCCTGCCAGCGGCGGGCCGCCGTGCTCAGGGGCGCGGTCGTCATCGACACCGTCTGGTGCCCGTGCACCATCCAGCGTTCCGCAGCGATCTCGCGGCGGACCATCTCGTGGTCGACGTCGCAGCCGCGCAACAGTGCCCTCGACAGGACGCCGCCGTAGGCGTCTGCCATCTCGCGGGCACGTCGCCGACGTATCGAGGTCGGCACGGCATCCGGTCTGGGCTGCGTCAGGATCGTCATCCGGATGACGATGGGACCGGCTACCTGCCCGCGTCACGGTCATCCTGCAACCTGTGGACAGCCACCACCCCGCGCGTCGGTTGTGGACACGCGAATCGAGGTGATCCGCTGGTGCCCCGAACCAGAACATCACCTCGAACCGAGGGTGAGACTGCGGGGTCGAGGTGATCTGCTGGTGCCTCGGACCAGAACATCACCTCGAACCAGCAGCGATGCCCCGGCCTCAGGTGCTCGTCATCGAGGCCACCGCGTCCTCGTCGGGATTGCTGTTGCCCGACAGCCGCGAGCGCCGGTAGCCGTAGACGAAGTAGATGATGACGCCGAGCGCCATCCAGCCGATGAACCGGATCCAGGTCTCCACCGGAAGGGTCAGCATCAGGTAGAAGGCGATCGCCGCCGCGAGCAGGGGCAACCACGGGCTGCCGGGCACCCGGAACGGCCGGGGCAGGTCGGGCCGCTTGTGCCGCAGCACCGGCACCGCGATCGACACCAGCGTGAACGCGGCCAGCGTGCCGATGTTGACCATGAACTCCAGGGTGCCGATCGGCGTCAGGGCCGCCACGAGCGCGACGAGGGTGCCGATCGTGATGGTGATCCGCAGCGGGGTGCCGGTGCGGCGGTTCACCTTCCCGAAGGCCGGCGGCAGCAGCCAGTCGCGGGACATCGCGAACAGCACCCGGGAGGCGCCGATCAGCAGCGTCATCACCACGGTCGTCAGGCCGGCCACCGCCCCGGCCGAGATCAGCGTGGCGTAGCCGGGTCTGCCGACCGTCTCGAACGCCGTCGCCAGCGCGGCCTCGGTGGAGATCTGGTCGAACGGGATCATCCCGGTGATGACCAGCGCGGTCGCGCAGTAGAGCACGGTGCAGATGATGAGCGATCCGATGATGCCGATCGGCAGGTCACGTTGCGGGTTCTTCGCCTCCTCCGCGGTGGTGGCGACGACGTCGAAGCCGATGTAGGCGAAGAACACCAAGGAGGCCCCGGACACGATGCCGAGCACGCCGAACGCGGTGGGGGTGAAGCCGAGCGCCCACTCGATGAGCGGCTGCTGCAGGGCGCCCTTGGACGGAACCGGCTGAGACGGCGGGATGAACGGGCTGTAGTTGGCGGTCTTGATGAAGCCGATGCCGGCGATGATCACGAACAGCACGATGAACAGCTTCAGCGCGACGAGGGCGATGTTCACCCGCATCGACTCCTTGATGCCGATGCTGACCAGCACGGTCAGCGCGGCGACGAGGAGGAAGGCCATCAGGTCGAAGCTCGAGCCGTAGCCGATCGACTCGGGGATGTCGATGCCCAGGTGCCCGAGGAACACGCCGAGGTACGACGACCAGCCCTGGGCCACGACGGCCGAGCCGAGCAGCATCTCGAGCAGGAGGTCCCAGCCGATGATCCACGCGACGACCTCGCCCAGGCTCGCGTACGAGAACGTGTACGCCGACCCGCTCACCGGCACGCTCGACGCGAACTCGGCGTAGCACAGCGCCGCCATCCCGCAGCAGAGCGCCGCGAGCAGGAAGGACAGCACGATCGACGGCCCGGCGACCTCGTGCGCGGCCCGCCCGGTGAGCGTGAAGATGCCCGCCCCGATGATGACGCCGACCCCGAACACGGTCAGGTCGAGCGCCGACAGCCGCTTCTTGAGCTGGTACTCCGGTTCGTCACCCTCGCGGATGGACTGCTCGATCGACTTGGTCCGCATGACGCTCATGGGTGCCCGCCTCCTCGGTCGCCTACCCCAGTTCGACCGCACCGACGCTAGTGGAGCGCACCACCGCCGGTGTGGCGGAGGAACGCGCGAGGTGCGTTGTCGTCAGCGCTGTTCGGACCAGTGCGGCGGCGGGTAGAGCGGTGCGTCCTCGTCGTCGTGCGGCACCCGCACGACCGGGATCTCGCCGGTGTCGCCCAGGTGCAGCGGGCCGCCGAGGTTCGAGCTGCGGTACCACGACTCGGGGGTGCGGATCGGGCTCGGCAGGTCGCTCCCGTCGGCCGGGCGCACCACCGGGCGCGCGTCGGCAGGGGCCGGGCCACCGGCATCCGACCCGCCGTTCGGGCCTCCGCCACCGCCGGGCCCGTCGTCGTCGTCGCCCGGCGGACCCTGGGCCGGCGGCGGAATCTGGCCCGGGGTGAAGCGAAGCATCGAGCCGGGCCCGAACAGCTGGGTGCAGATCGCGTGGTAGTGGGTGTCGGCGTCGGGCACGTGGTCGATCGTCGACAGCGCCTGGTCCTGGCCGGCCGACTCGAGCACGAACTTGCCGTAGCCGACGAGCCTGCCGAGGATCGAGCGGTCGTAGGTCATGTCGGTGACCTTGAGCAGGGGCATCATCGCGACCCGGCGGCTGATGAAGCCGTAGAAGAGCAGGAAGCGCTTGTCGGTGGCGACGAACCAGTCGCGTCGCCAATTCAGGACGCGCCAGAGGAGCCAGCCGGCGGCGCCCCACCAGAGCAGCAGGCTGGCGTTGTGCAGGAGCTGGCCACCGGGGGACATCGAGATCTTGATGTCGACCCAGAACGCGAACACCGTTGCCGCAAGGGCGATCAGGATCTCGCGGGCGAGGTGGAACCAGTGCAGCCGCACGGCGACGATGACCGTCTCGCCGTCGACGAGGTAGCGCTCGAGCTCGCGGTCGAGCCGCGGTCGGCGCGCCACGTCACCCCTTGATCAGGGAGTTGAAGAACTCCGCGATGTTGCTGACCGCGTTCACGGTGAAGTCCCAGGCCGCCTGGAACATGTTCGCGGCCTCGGTCGGTGCCGTGAAGATCGCGTACAGCAGGAAGATGACGACGAGCCACAGCACGATCTTCTTGATCGGGGGCATGTCACGTCCTCCTCCATCGGGGCCTGCCGGGTGCACGCCTGACGCCAGCATGGTCTCAGGTGTGACGCGTGTGACGGGTGATGCGCGCAATCGGGCGTGTCGGAAAGGCATCCGGATGCCGGGCGGTCACCACTCGACCGGAGCCGGCGGTCGCGCTCAGCCGCAGGTCACTGGGCCAGTCCGTAGAGCCGGTCGCCCGCGTCGCCCAGGCCCGGCACGATGTAACCGACCTCGTTGAGCTTCTCGTCGATGGCGCCGGTGACCAGGGTGATCGTCGGCGAGACGTCCGCCAGCGCCTCCTGGAGGTGGGCGATGCCCTCCGGGGCGCTGAGCAGGGTCACCGCGGTGATGTCGTCAGCGCCGCGCTCGATGAGGAACTTGATCGCGTCGGCCATCGAGCCGCCGGTGGCGAGCATCGGGTCGAGCACGTAGACCTGCCGCCCCGACAGGTCGTCGGGCAGCCGGTTCGCGTAGGTGATCGCCTCGAGCGTCTCCTCGTCGCGCTGCATCCCGAGGAAGCCGACCTCGGCGCTGGGCAGCAGGCGCACCATGCCCTCGAGCATCCCGAGCCCGGCGCGCAGGATCGGCACGATGAGCGGCTTGGGGTTGCTCAGCTTGATGCCGGTCGTCGGCGCCACCGGGGTCTCGATCTCGAACGGCTCGACGCGCACGTCGCGGGTGGCCTCGTAGGCGAGCAGCGTCATCAGCTCCTCGGCGAGCCGGCGGAACGTGGGGGAGTCGGTCCGCTTGTCCCGGAGGTAGGTCAGCTTGTGGGCGATGAGCCGGTGGTCCGGGTTGATGACGCGCATGGGTGAAACTTAGCGCGTGCACCTTCCGCCCGATCCGTCGTTCACCGCGTGGATGCGCCACGCCCTGACCCTCGCGCAGCGGGCCGCGGATGCCGGTGACGTGCCGGTCGGTGCCCTCGTCGTGGACACCTCCGGTGAGATCGTCGGCGAGGGGTGGAACCTGCGGGAGGTCGACCAGGACCCCACGGCGCACGCCGAGGTCGTGGCGCTGCGGGCGGCGGCGCAGCGGCTGGGCTCGTGGCGGCTCGAGGGGTGCACCCTGGTCGTCACGATGGAGCCCTGCCCGATGTGCGCCGGTGCGTCGATGCTGGCCCGGGTCGACCGGATCGTGCTCGGCGCCTGGGACCCCAAGCTCGGGGCGTGCGGCTCGGTCTGGGACGTCGTGCGCGACCGGCGCTCCACCCACCGGGCCGAAGTGGTCGGCGGGGTGCTCGAGGTGGAGTGCGGCGAGGTCGTGCGGCGCTTCTTCGCCACCCACCGCTCCTGACGCCCTCGCGAGGGCAGTGCTCCGTGACGTCGTGTTTGGGGGGCTGCCGGGTGGGTAAGGGTGATCGGGTCGCGACGCGGTCCGGTGTGGCCGAGAAGTCGGCTGTCACGGAACCCGAACCTTCGACAAAGGTTCGGGTAGCGTCGCCGGCCGACGGTTCCCCGATCGGGAGACCGCGAACTCGACGAAAGGCTCTACCCCCACATGTCGATCATCGTCTGGATCATCATCGGCGGCCTCGCCGGATGGGTCGCGAGCAAGATCATGAACACCGACGCGCAGCAGGGCATCATCCTGAACATCGTCGTCGGCATCATCGGTGCGCTCCTCGGCGGCTGGCTCCTCAGCCTCGCCGGCATCAACGGCAACAGCGGCCTCATCGTCAGCTTCCTCACGGCGCTGCTCGGTGCCTGCCTCCTCCTCTTCGTCGTCAAGGCCGTCACGCAGCGCGCCTGACGCCCGGCCCGACCGCTTGCGGTCGGCCGACGAGAGCACGCCGTCTCCCTGGTGGGAGGCGGCGTGTTCGCGTCCCCACCGATTTCGGGGCGGGCCACCGGCTCGGGTAACCTCTCCGGCGGTGGCGTGTCCGAGCGGCCTAAGGAGCACGCCTCGAAAGCGTGTGAGGGTTAACGCCCTCCGTGGGTTCAAATCCCACCGCCACCGCCAGCCAGACAGAGAACGCCCCGCGTCAGCGGGGCGTTTCTTTGTCCGGCGGCGGCCGGGCGGCTCACACGGGCAGGCGCAGCGTGAACCGGCACCCCCTGCCGACGTTCGTCACCCGCGCGGACCCCCCGTGCGCCGCGGCGACGCCCGCCACGATGGCCAGCCCCAGCCCCGACCCGCGGCCGTCCCCCGGGCTGCGCGCCGCGGTTCCCCGGTAGCCGGTCTCGAAGACCCGGCCGATCACCTCGGCGGGGATGCCACCGCACTCGTCCTGCACGCTGACCACCACGTCCCCGGCCTCCCGACTGACGGTCGTGGTGACCTCCCCGCCCGCGGGCGTGTGCCGGATGCCGTTCACGACGAGGTTCGCGACCGCCCGGCGCACCTCGCCGGCGGCCACGTCGGCCCGTACGCCGGTGCCGGCCGACCCGGTCAGTCGCACGTGTCCGGCCTCGGCGAGCGGGAGGAGGGCGGCTACGGCATCCGAGACGAGGTCACCCACGTCGACCTCGGTCATCTGCAGGCCGGGGTCCGCGGACTGGAGGCGGGACAGGGCCAGGAGCCCGTCGACGAGCTCACCCATCTGGGTCACCGAGTCGCGCACCCGCGCCATGGCGGCGGGGACGTCCGACGCCACGCCGTCCTCGACGGCCTCGCTGATCGCCCAGATGCCGGCCAGCGGGGTGCGCAGGTCGTGCGACACCCACGCCACCAGCTCGCGCCGGTCGGCCTCGGCCCGCGCCTCCTGCTCGCGGGCCATCCGGTCGGCCGTCGCGGCCCGGTCGGCGGCGATGACCCGTCGCGCGACGAGCACCCCGAGCACCGCGGCGACGGGGACGGCCGCCACCAGGACGAGGAGCACCGTGGTGGAGTCCTCGGGCTGCAGGAACATCGCCCGAGAGCTGGCGTAGACGCCGGCGGCCACGGCGACGACCACCACGACCGGTGCCGCGACCGCTGCGGTGCCGACCGACCTGCGGGCCAGCCACACCACGACGGCGACCCCGAACAGCCCGACGAGGAGGGTGACCGCGGCGGCCAGCCCCACCGCCGACAGCTGGGTGGGCATCAGGCGGCGTCCGACGGTTGGGCGTCCCACCGGTAGCCGACGCCGAACACGGTCACCAGCCGACTCGGGGCGGACGGCTCGACCTCGACCTTCTCCCGCAGGCGACGCACGTGCACGGTCACGGTCGACTCGTCGCCGTACTCCCAGCCCCAGACCGCGCGCATCAGCTCGTCGCGCCGGTGGACGACACCGGGGTGGACGAGGAACCAGTCGAGGAGGGCGAACTCGCGTGCGGTGAGTGACAGCGGGTCACCGTCGCGGGTCACGACGTGCGCGCGCCGGTCGAGCACCAGGTCGCCGTCGACGCTCACCCGGTGGGGGTCGGAGGCCACCCCGGCGCCCTGCCCCGACGGGTCGCCCACGGCGGCACCGCCCTCGGCCGCGCGCCGGACGATGGCCTGCACCCGCAGCACGAGCTCTCGCGGGCTGAACGGCTTGGTCACGTAGTCGTCGGCGCCGACCTCGAGGCCGAGGATGCGGTCCGACTCCTCCCCCAGGGCGGTCAGCATCACCACGGGGACGCGCGGCATGTCGCGCCGCAGCCTCCGGCACACCTCCAGCCCGCCGATGCCCGGGAGCATGAGGTCGAGCACCACGACGTCGGGGGCCACGCTGGCGGCGAGGGCCAGGGCGGTCGGGCCGTCGGCGGCCCGGTGCACGTCGAACCCGGCCCGTTCCAGGTAGGCGCCCACCACGTCCCCGACCGTGGGGTCGTCGTCGACGACGAGGGCGCTGCTCATGGTCCGAGGATAGGGCCGACCCTGCGCGTCGCGACCTCGCGGGACGGGCCCGTGAGAACCCCGTAAGGAGGCAGTAACCCGGGCGTCATGGCCCTCGAGCCACGGGCTGGGTTGACTCGGTTCAGGCCGCCACCCGGGCGGCCGGAAATGCGAGGACACCGATGAACCGCAAGGCATTCCGCACGATCGCCACAGTCGTCTCCGTGGGCGGTGCCGCCCTCGGGTTCGCCTCGACGGCGCAGGCGGCGGGGGTCTCCGGGCCCGCGATCTACGTGGACCACGTGCTGTACCGCACGGTCGCGACGCCGACCGACCTCTCGGGGACCGGCGCCCCGGCGCAGAGCTGGGACACGATCTACAACTTCTTCGGCGCGCAGATGAGCGTGGCCACGGCGGCACCCGGGGACCGCGACTACAACGGCGGCCGCTGGCAGGTGCACAAGGTGTCGACCCCCGGCGGGTACGCGGCGGCGCTCTCGGCCGGCGACCTCGACGGCAACGGCGTGCTCGACTCGGCCGGCGAGATCGACGCGGCGCTGGCGTCGGGCGCGCTGGTCGACGACGGCATCGTCAAGTACTTCGTCTGCACGCTGAACAAGGTGCCCGCCAGCCGGTCGTGACCGCACACCCGCGCCGGTTCGAGGTGATGCCCTGGCACCAGAAGCCAGCGGATCACCTCGAACCGGCGGTGCCGTTGCGGGGTCGAGGTGATGCCCTGGCCCCAGAAGCCAGCGGATCACCTCGAACCGGCTGTGGGCCTCAGCCGAGGTACGCCGCGATGGCCGCCTTCTCGGTGGCGAGCGTCGACTCGTCGAGCAGCGACCCGGCCCGCGCGGCGAGCAGCGCCGACCACCGCTCCAGCGACGCCGACGCGACCCCACCGGCGTAGAGGTCGGCCTTCAGCCGCGCGGTCGCCGCCGTCTCGAGGGCCGTGAAGTCGGCGACCGCCTCGAAGCGGGTCACCAGCGGGTTGGCCGCCCGGCCACCCGGCCCGCGCCCCCCGCCACCGGCGGGGGCACCGCCACCCGGCACCCCGCCACCCGGCATCCCACCGACACCCGCCGCTGCAGCACCACCGCCACCGGGCCGGTTGCTGACGCCGAAGGTGAGGTTGTGGTCCCAGCCGACGACCGTCATCCGCCGTGACTCCCGGTCCCACCACAGGTAGGAGTTGTTCCCGGGGCCGTCGATCGCGTCGTAGTTGTCCATCAGGTCCTCGAGGGCCAGGTAGGTCGCGAACGACTCGACGTCGAGCCGCTCGCCCAGCCCCGAGGCGAAGTCGGCGTCACTGCTGTCGTTGACGAACTGCAGGAACTCGATCAGCGGGGTGAGGTCGTCGTCGCCGCTCTCCTGGTCGAAGACCTGGTCGTACGAGGCCGGGTCGGTGCCGCGGTAGGTGTAGTCACCGGTGGCCTCGGCCTTGTAGAGCAGCCCGTCGCCGGTCATCGTCCGCGCCGCCCAGGTGTCGCCGGGTGACTCCAGCACCACCCGCAGCGCCGACGCGTCGCCGACCCGGATGGCCGCGTACGCGTGCTGCTCGCTCGCCAGCGCGGCAGCACCGAGCAGGTCGAGCGACACGACCTCGTTGAGGCTGCTCGCCGAGTTGTTCACCCGGATGACGACCTCGGTCACCCCGCCGTGGTTCTGGCCGTCGACCACCTTGTCGAGCCGCACCAGCCACGGGTACGACTCGGCACCGGCACCGGTGTCGGCGCGCCGCAGCGTCGAGTTGCCCTTGAGCCGCAACCCGGCCCGTTCGTAGGTCGTGCCGTCGAGGGTCACGCCCACCTCGAGCCAGGTCTTCTCGCCCGACTCCTGGAACGTCGACAACGCGGTGCGGAACTGCGCGTCGGTCACGTCGAGCACCACCTCGTGCAGCCGGTCGGCCGTGAACAGCCCGGTGCCGCTCGCGGAGGCGGACACCGCGGATGCCGTGCGGCCGGCATCCGTGGTGCCGCTCAGGGTGGCGCCGGCCGACCAGTCACCCCAGCGGGTGGCGGCGACGGGCGCGCCCACGGCGACGAGGGCGCCGAGCCCGCCGAGGAGGAGGACCCGGCGGCGCGGTGTCCTGGGGGGTGGTGGTGTGGTCATCTGCCCAGTGGACGGGCCGGCCCCCAGTGCCCACCGTCATGGCGCTGTCACCCTGCTGTGAGCGGGCGACCCGGTGTCAGACCGCCGCGGCACCCGCGAGCTGGTGCTCGACCTGGTCGACCGAGAGGACGTGCTGGATGACCATGGTGGCCGCGCCGATGACGCCCGCCTGGCCCCCGGTGCGGGACGCGACGATCTGCAGCTCGCCGGTGGCCAGCGGCAGGGAGCGCCCGTAGACGACCTCGCGGATGCCGGCCAGCAGGCTCTCGGCCGACTGGGCCAGCAGGCCGCCCACCGCGATGACCGACGGGTTGAGCAGGCTCACGCAGGTCGCCAGGACGTGCCCGATCTCGCGGCCGGCCTCGCGCACGGCCGACGCAGCGGCGAGGTCGCCCGCCTTCGCCAGCTGGATCAGCCCGCGACTGTCACCGGCGTCGATTCCCCTCTCGCGCAACGCTCTCACGACGGCCGGCCCGCTGGCGACCGCCTCGAGGCAGCCGACGTTGCCGCAGGTGCACGGGGTGTCGCCACCGTGCAGGGCCGCGACGTGGCCGAGGTCGCCGGCCGCGCCCTGGGCGCCGCGGTGCAGCCGCCCGCCGCTGATGATGCCGGCACCGATGCCGGTCGCGACCTTGACGAAGATCAGGTGCTGCACGTCGGGGTAGACCGTGGCGTGCTCGCCGAGCGCCATCAGGTTCACGTCGTTGTCGACGAGCACCGGGCCGCCGAGGGTGCGGGTGATGTGGTCGGGCACGTCGTAGTCGTCCCACCCCGGCATGATCGGCGGCAGCACGGGCCGCCCGGTCGAGTGCTCCACCGGCCCGGGCAGGCCGATGCCCACACCGGCCAGGTCCTCGCGGGTGCGACCGGCAGCGGACAGCAGCGCCAGCCCGGCCTCGGCGACCAGGTCGAGCACGGACTCCGGCCCGGTCGAGATGTCGATGCGCATGTCCTTCTCGGCCACGACCCGGCCGCGCAGGTCGGTGAGGGCGACGAGGGCGTGGGTGGCGCCGAGGTCGGCGCCGATGACGACGCCGGCATCCGGGTTGAAGGCGAGCCGGGCCGGGGGCCGCCCCCCGGTGGACGCGGCCTCCCCCGAGGGGGTCAGCAGCCCGGCGGCGAGCAGGGCGTCGACACGGGCCCCGACGGTCGACCTGGCCAGACCCGTCATCCGGATCAGCTCGGCGCGGGTGCGGGGCTTGCCGTCCAGCATGAGCTGGAGCAGCTCACCGGCTCCTGCCGTGCCTCCGACGCTCGCGAAGGCGCCAATCGTGCTGGTCACGTCGGTAGTGAAGCACATCAATGCGGGCGGTGTCTGCAGAAGTTCGTGTGATTGGTCACCACTTTTGCTTGACGCCCAGACAAAAGTGCGGCTAACGTCCCGTCGCATGGCAGGCAACGGCGCCTCCGCCCTCTTGGGCATGGCCGACATCGTGAAGCGTTTCCCGGGCGTCGTCGCGCTCGCCGGGGTCGACCTCGACGTCCTCCCGGGTGAGGTGCACTGCCTCCTGGGCCAGAACGGCGCCGGCAAGTCGACCCTGATCAAGGTCCTGGCCGGGGTGCACCAGCCCGACGAGGGCACGATCACCTGGCAGGGCGAGGAGGTGCACCTCGGCCACCCGCAGGCCGCCATGGACCTCGGCATCGCGACGATCTACCAGGAGCTCGACCTGGTCGGCGGCCTCACCGTCGCCGAGAACATCTACCTCGGCCACGAGATGTCGCGCTTCGGGTTCTCGCAGCGCCGCGCCGCCGCGAAGTCGGCCGCCGCACTCCTCAAGCGCCTCGGCCACCCCGAGATCTCGCCCGCGCAGGAGGTCGGCACGCTGAGCGCCGCCGGGCAGCAGATCGTGAGCATGGCCCGGGCCCTGTCGCACGACGTACGCCTCATCGTCATGGACGAGCCGTCGGCGGTGCTCGACGGCGGCGAGGTGAAGCGGCTGTTCCACGTCATCCGCGACCTGACCGCCGAGGGTGTCGCCGTCGTCTACATCTCGCACCGGCTCGAGGAGATCCGCACGATCGGCGACCGGGTCACCGTGCTCAAGGACGGCCGCACCGTCGCCACCGGGCTGCCCGCCAAGGAGACCCCCACCGCGGAGATCATCCGGCTGATGACCGGGCGCTCGATCGAGTACGTGTTCCCGCCGCGCCGGAAGGTCCCCGAGGCCGAGCCGCTGCTCAGCGTCGACGGCCTCACCCGGCGTGGGGAGTTCCAGGACGTCAGCTTCAGCGTGCGGCCCGGGGAGGTCCTCGGGCTCGCCGGGCTCGTCGGGGCCGGCCGCTCCGAGATCCTCGAGACCGTGTTCGGTGCCCGCAAGAGCGACGCGGGCAGCGTGGCGGTCGACGGCGTCCGGCTGCGCCCAGGCTCGGTGCAGTCGGCCGTCTCGGCCGGTGTCGGGCTGGCCCCCGAGGAGCGCAAGAGCCAGGCGCTGCTGCTCGGCGACAGCATCGCCACCAACATCAGCATGGCCAGCCTCACCCGCTTCTCGCGCGGCGGGATGATCGACCGCGACGCCGAGAAGCGGGCCGCCACGGCGCAGGTCGAGAGCCTCGACGTGCGCCCCACCGGGGTCGACCGCGAGGCCCGCACCCTGTCCGGCGGCAACCAGCAGAAGGTCGTGCTGGCCCGTTGGCTGCTCCACGGATGCCGGGTCCTCCTCCTCGACGAGCCCACCCGTGGCGTCGACGTGGGAGCCCGTTCCGAGATCTACGCCCTCGTCCGTCGGCTCGCCGACGACGGGGTGGCCGTCGTCGTCGTGTCCAGCGAGATCGAGGAGGTGCTCGGTCTGTCCGACCGCGTCCTCGTGGTCGGGGAGGGGCTCGTGCTGCACGAGGCCCACGCCGACCAGCTCGACGAGCACCAGGTGCTCGACATCATCATGAGAGGAGACGCGGCATGAGTGTCGAGTCGACCCAGAAGTCCCCGGACCCGGACGGCGCCTCGTCGGCCTCCGCCGAGCTGCCGGTCAGGACGGCGGGCGAGGCCGCACCGCTCGACCCGGACACCCACCCGGCGGGCAGCTCGCGCCTCGCCTCCTTCATGGCCGGGTCGGCCGGGCGCAACCTCGGCCTGGTCATCGCGCTCCTGCTGGTCTGCCTCGTCGGGGTGATCACCGCCGGCGAGCGGTTCGCCAGCGTCGACAACGCGATGACCATCCTGCGGCTCGCGTCCGTCATCGGCGTCGTGAGCGTCGGGATGACGTTCGTCATCGGCGGCGGCGGCATCGACCTGTCGGTCGGCGCCCAGGTGGCCCTGGCGAGCGTGTGGGCCACCACGGTCGCGACCCAGACGATGGCCGCCGACACGCACTGGGTGCTCATGGTGTTCAGCGCGCTCGCGGTCGGGGCCGGCTGCGGCCTGGTCAACGGCATCCTGATCGCCTACGGCCGGATCGCCCCGTTCATCGCGACCCTCGCGATGCTCGCCGCCGCCCGCGGCCTGGCGGAGATCATCGCCCAGCGACGCACCCAGATCGTGACCGAGCGCGGCCTGATCGACTTCTTCGGTGGCAGCCTCCTCGGGGTCCCCGTGCTCGTCATCATCTTCGCGCTCGTGGCCGTCGCCGGCTGGGTGCTCCTCAACCGCACCACGTTCGGGCGGCGCACCCTCGCCGTGGGTGGCAACCCCGAGGCCGCCCGGCTCGCGGGCATCAAGGTGCAACGGCAGACGATGTACCTCTACGTCCTGGTCGGGCTGGCCTGCGGCCTCGCCGCCGTCATGCTCATGGCCCGCACCACCACCGGCACCTCCACGCACGGCCAGCTCTACGAGCTCGACGCCATCGCTGCGGTCGTCATCGGCGGCACCCTGCTCAGCGGCGGTCGGGCCACCATCGTCGGCACCGTGCTCGGCGTGCTGATCTTCAACACGCTCACCAACGTCTTCACCCTCAACAACCTCGACACCTCGACCCAGGCCGTGGC
Source organism: Ornithinibacter sp. (assembly GCA_035702525.1). Classification (GTDB taxonomy): domain Bacteria; phylum Actinomycetota; class Actinomycetes; order Actinomycetales; family Dermatophilaceae; genus Fodinibacter. The sequence continues at coordinate 13,554 of DASSQL010000296.1, forward strand.
CAAGGGCGTGATCATCGT
>DASSQL010000297.1:0-8599 GCA_035702525.1 Ornithinibacter sp.
GTGCCGTAGGTGCCGGGCCGGAAGAGCAGGCTCCAGCGGTTCGTGCCCATCTCGTCGTTGACCTGCGCGGCGTACACGGCGTCGGCCGCGGCCTGGATCTCGCTCGTCGGCATGCTCGGGTCGAAGACCAGCACGTTCGCCCCGAACCGGGTGTCGGCGCTCAGCGTGGGGGCCGCGGCGGCGACGCCGGGCACGGCTGCGACACCGGGCACGGCGGTCGGCGCCGGAACGGCGGTCGCGGATGCCGTGACGGCGGCGGATGCCGTCAGCGCGCCCGCGAGCGCGGCCGCCAGGACGAGCCGCCGGAGCGGGACGGCGCGGCTCGACCCGGGTCGGTGGAGTCGTCCGGTTCGGAAGGAGTCGGGTCGCACGCGCTCACCTTTCGCCGCCACCCGGCGCCGGTGCGGGGTGGTTGTGCGCAACCCCACCACGAGCCGCCGACACCGGCAAGGCGAGCGGCAGTCGCTGTCGAAGGTGTGTCAGCCCGCCGGCATCCGGTCCGATCCGATGGGGTGCCGGGTCAGGCGGCCGGGCCGCGCTCCCCCACGATGTCGTCGGCGTTGGCGACGACCCAGCCGAACAGCGGGAGCAGCAGGGTCACGAGCTCGGTGCCGCGGTCGGTGAGGCTGTAGTCGACCCGGGGCGGGATCACCGGCTGGGCGTCGCGGTGCACGAAGCCGTCGGCCTCGAGGGTGCGCAGGGTCTGGGCGAGCATCTTCTCGCTGATGCCCTCGGCCCGGCGGCGCAGCTCGCTCCAGCGCTGCGGCCCGTCGGACAGCGCGACGAGCACGAGAACCCCCCACTTGCTGGTGACGTGGTCGAGCACGACCCGGCTGGGACAGGCGGCCGCGAAGACCTCGCCCGGGCCCGGCATCCGGACGCCGTTCAGCATCTGTGAGCCGCTGACCTCATGACTTACCTGCATGTGCGTACCTTACTTCAAAGTGCGTACTAACCGTGAGGAAGCAACCCGGGCCGGACGAGGTTGGCCCGGGCGACCCCGCACCACCTCCGCGCCGCCCCCAGCGGGCCGGCCCCCGAAAGGACGCACCACATGACCATCGTCGTCACCGGAGCAACCGGCCACCTCGGCCGCCTCGTCGTCGAGTCCCTCCTGCAGCGGGGCGCCTCCCCCGACGAGGTCGTCGCCACCGGCCGCAACGCCGAGCGCCTCGCCGAGCTGGCCGCCGCGCTCGGCGTGCGCACCGCCGTCGCCGACTACGACGACCCGGCGAGCCTGCGCACTGCGTTCGAGGGGGCCGACCGGGTGCTCCTGGTCTCCGGCAGCGAGGTCGGCCAGCGGGTGGCCCAGCACACCGCCGTCGTGCAGGCCGCCAAGGACGCCGGGGTCGGGCTGATCGCCTACACGAGCATCCCCCACGCCGACACCTCCCGGCTGATCCTGGCCACCGAGCACCGCGCCACCGAGGAGGCCATCCGTGCGTCGGGTGTGCCGTTCACCTTCCTGCGCAACAGCTGGTACCTCGAGAACTACCTGCCGCAGATCCCCACCTACCTCGAGCACGGGGTCGCGGGTGCGGCCGGTGACGGGCGGATCAGCGCCGCGACCCGCGCCGACTTCGCGGATGCCGCGGCCGCCGCACTCCTCGACCCCGACTCCGCGGGCCGCGTGTACGAGCTCGGGGGTGCCGGCTTCACGCTCGCCGAGCTCGCGGCCACCGTGGCCGACGCCTCCGGGCGCCCGGTCGCCCACGCCGAGGTCTCGCCCGAGCAGCTGACCGCGATCCTCGTCGGCGCCGGTCTGCCGCAGCCCTATGCGGAGGTGCTCGTCGACGCCGACCTCGGCATCGCCCGCGGCGAGCTCGAGGTGACCACCGGCGACCTCGAGCGGCTCATCGGCCGTACCCCCACGACGCTTCGCGAGGCCGTCGACGCGTCGCTTGCGACACTGGCTGCATGACCACCCTCCCCACGCTGGCCGTCACCGGTTCGACGGGTGCCCTCGGCGGCCTGGTCGCTCGCGACCTCGCCGACCGCGGGGTCCCCCTCCGGCTGCTCGCCCGGTCGCCCGAGCGCGTACCCCGCCTGGCCGGAGCGGTGCCGGTGCCCGCCGACTACGGCGACCGGGATGCCGCGGTGCGGGCACTGCTGGGCGTGCGGACGCTGCTCATGGTGTCCGGCTCGGAGTCCGCCGACCGTCTCGAGCAGCACCGCACCTTCGTCGACGCCGCCGTGGATGCCGGGGTGGAGCAGATCGTCTACACCTCGTTCTTCGGCGCCTCGGCCGACTGCACCTTCACCCTCGGCCGCGACCACTGGGCGACGGAGGAGCACATCCGTTCCCGCGGAACGGCCTTCACCTTCCTGCGCGACAACTTCTACCTCGACTTCCTGCCGCTGACGGTCGGTGAGGACGGCGTCATCCGTGGGCCGGCCGGTACGGGACGGGTGTCCGCCGTGGCGCGCGCCGACGTCGCGCGGGTCGCCGCCGCGGTGCTGCTCGACCCCGAGTCGCACCGCGCCGCGACCTACCACCTCACGGGTCCGGAGGCGCTCAGCCTGGCCGAGGCGGCCGCCATCATCGGGGAGTCGACCGGTCGCGAGGTGACGTTCCACGACGAGACGCTCGACGAGGCGTACGAGTCGCGCAAGCGGTGGGAGGCGCCCGACTGGCAGTACGACGCCTGGGTCTCGACCTACACGGCGATCGCCGCCGGCGAGGTCGAGGCGGTCACCGGCGACGTGCGCCGGGTGACCGGTCAGGCCCCGATCGGGCTGCGCGACCTGCTCGCCCAGCCGTAGTACCAGCACGCGACCGTCGCCGGAGTCAATGGCTCGATCGGGCCATTGAGACACCCCAGAGGCTCCTTGGATCATGCTCGGACGGATGTCCGCGCGGTCGGAGGGGTTGCTGTGGCGGTGGAGACCCAGGCCCCCGACGCTCAGCGCCGGTCTGGTCGCGCCGCGCTCGGTGACACCTGGCGGGCGCTGCGCGCGGTCTTCCGCAAGCCGTCGCTGCGCCGCATGCAGCTCGCCCTCGCCGCATCGCTCGTCGGCGACTGGGCGTTCTCGACCGCGGTGACCGTGTGGGCCTACCGCGAGGGCGGGGCCCAGCTCGTCGGCCTGTGGGCGGGGGTGCGGCTGGCGCTGATCGCCGTCGCGACACCACTGGGCGCCTCGGTCGTCGACCGGCTGTCGCGCAAGGCGGTCCTGCTCGTGTCCACCGTGGTGCGGTCGGTGCTCGTCGTGGCAGCGGTCGTGGCGCTGGTGGTCGACGCCCCGGCGTGGGTCGTGCTCGTGCTCTCGACCCTGATCCCGCTCGTCGGGTGCGTGTTCCGGCCGGCCCAGCTCGCCTGGCTCCCCTCGCTCACCTCGCACCCGGGCGAGCTCACGGCGGCCAACGGGGCCTCGAGCACGATCGACAGCCTCGCCTTCCTGATCGGACCCGCCATCGGCGGGCTCGTGGTGGCGACGACGAGCGTCGAGACGATGTTCGTCGTCACCGCGGTGATGTTCCTGGTCGCCGCCGGCCTCGTGGCCCGCATCGACCCGGGCGACGGCGCGCCGGCCCTCGCCCCGGACGGGGGCCGCACGCACCCACCGAGCCGGCTCCTGCGGGATGACGAGGAGGCCGCGGATGCGACGGATGCCGCGGATGCCTCGCGGGGCGGTCTCCTGCGCGACATGTCGAGTGGCTTCACGACCATCGCCCGCGACGGCAACCTGTCGATGGTCATGGTGCTCATCTGCGTGCAGATGGTCGTCTCGGGGGCGATGGTCGTGCTCGGGGTCGTCTTCGCCGTGGAGGTGCTCGGCACCGGCCCCGCCGGGGTCGGTCTGATCGACTCCGTGCTGGGGATCGGGGCCGTCGTGGGTGGGTTCGTCGCCATCGCCCGCTCGGTGCGCAACAAGATCGCGCTCGACCTCGTCACCGGCACGCTGCTGTGGTCGCTGCCGCTGCTCTTCGTCGTGGCCGCACCCTCCCCCGCGACGGTCTTCGCGATGGTGGCGGTGATGGGCTTCGGCCTGCCGCTCGTCGACGTCAACTACGCGACCCTCACGATGCGGCTCACCCCGGACGACCGGCTCGGGCGCGTCTTCGGCGCCTTCGAGGGCACCTGCATCGGCACGATGGCGCTCGGGTCGGCGGTGGCCCCGTTCCTCCTCGACCATCTCGGTGTGCGTGGGGTCCTGGCGATCCTCGCCGCGGTGGTGGGCGTTCCCGCGCTCGCCTACATCCCCCGCGCCCGCCGGCTCGACGCCTCGCTGCGGCCGCCGCCCGGCACCGACCTGCTCGCCGGCATCCCGATGTTCTCGCCCCTCGCCCCCGCCTCGCTGGAGTTCCTCGCGCGGCGGCTCGTGCCGCGGTCCGCGCCGGCGGGCACCGCGGTCGTGCGCGAGGGCGAGCCCTCCGACCGCTTCTACCTCATCGTCAGCGGTCGGGTGGAGGTCACCCAGGACGGTCGGGCCCTGCGCGTGGAGGGCCCCGGGGAGTTCTTCGGCGAGATCGGCCTCCTGCGCGACGTCCCGCGCACGGCGACCGTCACGGCCGTCGAGGACACCGAGCTGGTCAGCCTGATCCGCGAGGACTTCCTCGGCGCCGTGCAGGGCACCGACGCGTCGATGTCCGCGGCCTACGACATCGTGACGAGCCGGCTGGGCTGAGCCCGCCACCCTTCTGAACTGGCCGAAAGTGCCTCGTCTAGTCATTTCGGGCTATGGACAGGCCGCGCGCCCCCCGAGATGGTCAGGGGGTCAGGGCGCCGTCCTGCAGATGGAGGGACGACGATGGCTGTCGAGGCTGACCAGGACGTTGCGCCTGGTGGCGTAATCGGTGGTGCCCTGCGCGACACCTGGACCTCGCTCCGCTCCGTCTTCGTCAACCCGGCCCTGAGGCGCATCGAGCTGGCGCTCGCGGGCTCGATGATCGGCGACTGGGCCTACGCCACCGCGGTCGTCGTGTGGGCGTACGGGGTCGGCGGGGCGCGCCTGGTCGGCATCTGGGGTGCCGTGCGCCTGCTCCTCATGGCGTTCGCGTCACCGATCGGTTCGGTCCTCGCCGACCGGCTCCCGCGCAAGACGGTGCTCATCAGCAGTGACCTGCTCCGCGCCGGGCTGGCCGTCGTGGCGACGATCTGCCTGTTCATCGACGCCCCGGCCGGAGTCATCCTCGTCGTCGCGACGCTGCTCTCGATCGTCGGGTGCGTCTTCCGCCCGGCCCAGATGGCCTGGATGCCGTCACTCACCCGCCGCCCCGAAGAGCTCACCGCGGCGAACGGCGCGTCGAGCACGATCGAGAGCCTCGCCTTCTTCGTCGGCCCGGCGCTCGGGGCGCTCCTCGTGTCGACCACGAGCGTGGAGGTCGTGTTCCTCCTCAACGCCGCCACCTTCCTGCTCTCCGCGGCCCTGGTGTGGGGCATCCACCCCGTCCCCGGCCCGACCCCCGGCGACGACGAGGCCGACGACGAGGACGGCCCCGACGAGAAGGTCGGCGCCTTCGCCGAGATGGCCAGCGGGTTCACGCACATCCGCCACGACCGCGACCTGGTGATGGTCGCCATCCTCGTGTGCACCCAGACGATCGTCGCCGGAGCGACGATCGTCTTCGGCGTGACGTTCGCCGTGGAGATCCTGAAGACGGGGCCGGCGGGGGTCGGCGTCATCGACTCGGTCTTCGGGATCGGCGCCATCGTCGGCGGCTTCTACGCCATCGCCCGCTCCACCAAGAACCGGCTGGCCGGCGACCTCGCGCTGGGCACGGCGTTGTGGTCCCTGCCGCTGCTGCTCGTCGTCGCCTACCCGTCGCCGGTCACGGTGTTCGCGTCGGCCATCCTGCTCGGCTTCGGCAACCCGCTCGTCGACGTCAACTTCGCGACGATCGTGCAGCGGCTCACGCCCAATGCCGTCCTGGGCCGGGTCTTCGGGGCGTACGAGGGCGCGTTGATCGCGACCATGGCGCTGGGGTCTGCGGTCATGCCGTTCCTCATCAGCGGCCTCGGGCTGCGCTGGGCCCTGGCCGTGCTCGCGCTCGTGGTGGGGGTTCCCGCGCTGACCTTCCTCCCCCGGTGCCTGCGCCTCGACGCCACCCTGCGCGCGCCGGCGGGCACCCCCCTCCTGCGCGGCATCGCGATCTTCTCGCCGCTGGCCCCGGCCAAGATCGAGGCCCTGGCCAGCGTGCTCACGACGGAGACGGCATCCGCCGGCAGTGCCGTGGTGCGCGAGGGTGAGGTGTCCGACCGCTTCCTGGTGATCGTCAGCGGGCGGGTCGAGGTGACCCAGGACGGCGAGCACGTGCGGTTCGAGGGCCCCGGCGAGTTCTTCGGCGAGATCGGGCTGCTGCGCGACGTGCCGCGCACCGCCACGGTCACGGCCGTCGAGGACACGACGCTGTACAGCCTGGCCCGCGAGGACTTCCTCGACGCGGTGCTCGGTGTCGACGAGTCGCTGGCCGCCGCCGACGACGTCGTCATGCGCCGGCTGGGCCGCGCCTGACCGACTGACCGTCTGGAGGCCTGACCGCCTGACCGCTGGGGCACGACGGGAGCCACGGGCCGCTCCCGGGTTCAGCTCGCGCGCAGGTGCTTCCGCAACCGGAACAGCCCGTGGTCGGGCACGTAGCCCAGGGCCGCGTTGACCCGCCGGATGCCGTGGTTGTTCTCCTCGTTGTCGGTGTACATCCGCCGCACGCCGAGCCCGGCCGCCTGGTGGTGCAGGTGCTGCTTGGCGAGCCGGGCCAGACCCTGCCCGCGGAACCGCGGGTCGACCCCGGTGTAGCCGACCCCGCCGATGCCGTCGGCGGGCACCACCCCGCCGAACGTCACGGCGGCGGGGGTTCCGTCGACCCGCACCACGCTGCCCAACGGCAGCTCGCCCTCGTCGACCCAGCCGCGCATCTCGTCACGGGTCATCACGTGGCTCGAGCGCGCCTCGGGGTTGGTCTGGCTGGCGGTGAGCATGGCGTCGAACGCGTCCGGGTCGGGTGGGTCGAGGTCACCGCAGGCCTCGACGGTGACGCCGTCGGGAAGGTCCGGGTGCGGCGCGGTCGCCGGGTCGATCTCGGCGACGCTCGTGATCGACAGCTGCACCGTCTCGAACCCCCAGTGCGCGGCGACCGCCATCGACCGCTCGTCGTCGTCGAACACCTGCGCCCACAGCTCGGTCGTCCCGGCAGCCACCCCCGCGAGGCAGTCGGCGAGCACCGCTCCCGCCACTCCCCGGCCCTCCACCTCGCGACCGACGAACACGTTGACCCAGCGCTGGTGCTCGGGGCGGCCGTGCCGGTGCGTCACGGCGCCGAAGGCCACCGGCACGCCGTCAGGTGACTCGACCACACGCGCGGCGTCGACGTCGACCCCGTCGGCGAACAACCCGGTGACCCACCAGGCCTGCAGGTGGGGGCACCGACCCATGGCGACCTCGATGAGGGCGGGGACGTCGTCGCGGGTCACGTCACGGTGGCGCATCACCCGATGCTGCACCGGGCCGGGCTCCGCGGCAACAGGGTCGGGCGCCGCCGGTCAGGAGATGTTGCCGACTCCCGGCGTGTACGACGTCGAGATGACCGCCTCGGCGATCAGCGTCTGGCACTTGACCACGCCGGCGAACTCGGTCGACCCGGCCTCGACAGTCACCAGTGGAGCCCGGACCCGCAGGGATGCCGCGCTGGTCACGGCCGGGTCCGCGGCCAGCGCTGTCTCCCAGACGATCCCGGTCCACACGGGCCGGGAGCGGTCGCCGTTCTCGAACTGCACCCAGACCGTCGACCCAACCGTGGGCAGCGCCAGCAGCACCATCGGCACGGGTGGGAGGCAGGCCTCCGCCCAGGTCGAGCTGACGCCGAGGCTCGGCACCGACACCTGCAGCCGACCGCGCCGCTGTGGGTCGTGGTTCTCGTCGACGACGGCGCGATACACATCCCGGCTGCGGCCCATGACGTCCTCCTGCTCGGCGCGGTGGTCTCACCACCTCGTGCCGAGCGTCCCACTCCGAGCGGCCCGGGCGACAGGGGGCGCCCACGCGACGGCCCGGCATCCGGTCTGGATGCCGGGCCCGTCACGTGCGCCGGTGAGTCTCGCGGGGTGCGCCTCCGGGCTCCGGCGGAGCGCCCCGCGGCAGGTCAGGCGACGCGGCCCTTGGGGGCGGTCTGGGCGGTCATGCCGGGGTCGCGCACGACGATGTCGCCGAGGGCGTCGTCGATCCGCTGGAGCAGCTCGGGCTCGAGCGTCACTCCGGCGGCCTTGACGTTCTCGCCGACCTGCTCGGGCCGCGACGCGCCCACGAGTGCGGCTGCCACGTTGTCGTTCTGGAGCACCCAGGCGACGGCGAGCTGGGCCATGGTGAGCCCCGCGTCGTCGGCGACCGGCTTCAGCTGCTGCACCCGGGTCAGCACGTCGTCGTTCATGAAGCGGCTGATCATGTCGGCGCCGCCCTTCTCGTCGGCGGCCCGCGAGCCCTCCGGGGGCGCCTGTCCCGGAACGTACTTGCCGGTGAGCACGCCCTGGGCGATCGGGCTCCAGACGATCTGGCTGATGCCGAGCTCGGTACACGTCGGCACCACCTCGTCCTCGATGACCCGCCACAGCATCGAGTACTGCGGCTGGCTCGAGATCAGCTGCACGCCGAGGTCCTTGGCCAGCGC
>DASSQL010000298.1:0-5080 GCA_035702525.1 Ornithinibacter sp.
ACCGCGGCGATGTCACCGTGGAACCGGCGGCCGGCGAACCACACCACCTCGTGCCCCCGCGCGACCAGCCGCGCCACCATCGGCAGCGGGTTGCGGCTGTGCGCGGGGACCGGGACGGTCGCGACCAGGAAGCGGGACACCAGCGTTCGCCTACCCGGATCGCCCTGCGGTCAGGCCTTCTTGGTGGCGCGCGGCGCGGCCTTCTTGGTGGTCGTCTTCTTGGCCGCGGTCTTGCGGGTGGTCGTCTTCTTGACCGCCTTGCGCGCGGTCTTCTTCACCGGCCCACGGGCCCGCTTGTCGGCGAGCAGCTCGTAGCCGCGCTCCGGCGTGATCTTTTCGGGGTCGTCGTCCTTGCGCAGCGTCGCGTTGGTCTCACCGTCGGTGACGTACGGCCCGAACCTGCCGTCCTTGACCACCACGGGTTTGCCCGACACGGGGTCGGCGCCCAGCTCGGCGAGCGGCGGCTTGGCTGCGGCCCGGCCCCGCTGCTTGGGTTGCGCGTAGATCGCCAACGCCTGCTCGAGGGTGATGTCGAACAGCTGCTGCTCGGTCTCGATCGAGCGCGAGTCGGTGCCCTTCTTCAGGTAGGGCCCGTAGCGGCCGTTCTGCGCGGTGATCTCCTCGCCGTCCTCGGCCAGGCCCACGACACGCGGGAGCGAGAGCAGCTTCAGCGCGGTGTCGAGGTCGAGGCTCGCGAGGTCCATGTCCTTGAACAGGGATGCCGTGCGCGGCCGCGCCTTGGTCGCCTTGCCGCGGCCCTTGGCCGGCGCCTCGTCGGCCTCCGGCAGCACCTCGGTGACGTAGGGGCCGTAGCGGCCGGCCTTGGCCAGGATGTCGTGGCCGGTGGCCGGGTCCTTGCCGAGCACGCGTCCGTCGTCCGCGGCCGTCTCGAGCAGCTCGCGGGCCATCGCGGGCGTCAGCTCGTCCGGGGCGATGTCGTCGTTGATCGTGGCCCGACGGGGAGTGGCGGGCGCACCGTCCTCACCCAGCGCGGCGGCATCCGTCACCTCACCGGTCGTGGGGTCGATCCCGGCGGGCACGACCTCCTCGACGTACGGGCCGTAGCGGCCCACGCGCACGACGATGCCCTCGCCGATGTCGATGGTCGAGATCGCCCGGGCGTCGATGTCGCCGAGGTCCTCGACGAGGTCGCGCAGCCCCTCGTGCGACTTCGCCTCGTCACCGAAGTAGAACCGGTGCAGCCACGCCGCGCGCTCCTGGTCGCCGCGGGCGATGGCGTCGAGGTCCTCCTCCATCGAGGCGGTGAAGTCGTAGTCGACCAGCCGGGAGAAGTGCTCCTCCATCAGCCGGGTCACGGCGAACGCGAGCCAGCTCGGGATGAGCGCCGACCCGCGGTTCGAGACGTACCCGCGGTCCTGGATGGTGCCGATCGTCGAGGCGTAGGTCGAGGGCCGGCCGATGCCGCGCTCCTCCATCGCCTTGACCAGGGTGGCCTCGGTGTAGCGCGGCGGCGGTGAGGTCTCGTGGCCGTTCGCCTCGGTGCGCACGGTGCGCAGGGCGGTGCCGACCCCGAGGCGGGGCAGGCGGCGCTCCTCCTCGGCCTCGTCCTTGCGGCGGGCCGCCTGGCGCTCGTCGCGGCCCTCCTCGTACGCCGCGAGGAACCCGCGGAAGGTGATGACCGTGCCGCTGGCCGACAGCTCGACGGTGGTGGCGGGGGCGCCGTCGTCGAGGGTCGCGCCGAGGCGCACCGATGCCGTGGAGCCGCGGGCATCGGCCATCTGCGAGGAGACGGTGCGCTTCCAGATCAGGTCGTAGAGGGCGAAGTCCTCGCCACGCAGCTCACCGGCCACCTGGGCGGGCGTGCGGAAGCGGTCACCGGCGGGGCGGATCGCCTCGTGCGCCTCCTGCGCGTTCTTGACCTTCTTCTCGTAGTGCCGCGGGGCGTCCGGCACGTACTCGGCGCCGTACATCTCCCGGGCCTGGGTGCGGGCCGCGGTCAGCGCGGACTCCGACAGCGAGGTGCTGTCGGTCCGCATGTAGGTGATGTAGCCGTTCTCGTAGAGGCGCTGGGCCACCCGCATCGCGTTGCGGCTGTTCAGCCGCAGCTTGCGCGAGGCCTCCTGCTGCAGGGTGCTCGTGGTGAACGGGGCGCTCGGTCGGCGCGTGTAGGGCTTCTCGGAGACGTCGGTGACGGTGACGTCGGCGGCGCGCAGGGCGTTCGCGATGCCGGTCGCGGCGGCCTCGTCGAGCGGGGTGGCCTTGGCGTTGGTCAGCGTGCCGTCGTCGGCGAAGTCGCGGCCGCTGGCGACCTTGCGGCCGTCGACGCCGGTGAGCTTGGCGGTGAAGAGGTTCGCCTCGGCATCCGGGGTGAAGTCGCCCTCGACGTCCCAGTAGGAGGCAGCGCGGAACGCCATCCGCTCGCGCTCGCGCTCGACGACCAGCCGGGTCGCGACCGACTGCACGCGACCGGCGGACAGGCCCGCCTTGACCTTGCGCCACAGCACCGGGCTGACCTCGTAGCCGTAGAGCCGGTCGAGGATGCGGCGGGTCTCCTGGGCGTCGACCAGGCGGGTGTCGAGGTCACGCGTGGTGGCGGCGGCGCGCTGGATGGCCTCCTTGGTGATCTCGTGGAAGACCATCCGCTTGACCGGGACCTTGGGCTGGAGGGTCTCCAGCAGGTGCCAGGCGATCGCCTCGCCCTCGCGGTCCTCATCAGTTGCGAGGTAGAGCTCGTCGGCGCTCTTCAGCAGGCGCTTGAGCTCGGCGACCTTCTTCTTCTTGTCGGCGTCGACGACGTAGTAGGGCTCGAAGTCGTCCTCGATGTTGACGCCGAACTTGCCGAACGGGCCCTTCTTGATGTCGGCGGGCATCTCGCTCGGGGTCGGGATGTCGCGGATGTGGCCGACCGACGCCTCGACGTCCCAGTCGCTGCCGAGGTAGCCGGCGATCGTGCGCGCCTTCGCGGGCGACTCGACGATGACGAGCTTGCGACCTGTTGCCATGGTGTTCACCGTGTCCGTTTCCGTCGTCCACGTGCAGCGGATTCGTCGCTGCGTCGACGTGGTGACGCGGATGACGGTAGCGCCCGGTTCGCCGTTTCGTGCAAACCGGGCCGTGGCCGAACGGCTACTCCAGCCCTAGGGCCCTCGCCGCGGCCGCCCGCATCACGGCCCGGTCGGGCTCGACGCCGGTCCAGTGCCGGACGGCGAGCGCGCCCTGGCCGACCAGCATCCCGAGGCCGTCGAGGGTGCGGGCGCCGCGCTCCTCGGCCGTCCGGAGGAACGCCGTGCGGGGCGGCGAGACGACGACGTCGGCGACCACGGCATCGGGCCGGAGGGTGTCGAGGCTCACGTCGACGAGGGCGTCGCCGTCGCCGAAGCCGACCGACGTGGCGTTGACCACGACGTCGGCACCCTCGGGCACGGGGAAGGTGCTCTCCCACCCGACGTACGTCGCGGCCACTCCGGTGCCCTCGGTCACGACCCGGGCGAGCTCCTCGCCCCGGCCCGCGTCGCGGTTCACGATGGTGACGGAGGCGGCGCCGGCGAGCGCGGTCTCGACGGCGACCGCGCGGGCGGCTCCCCCCGCCCCGAGCACGACGAGGTCGAGGCCGGCGGGGTCGACGACGGTCCTCAGCGACTCGACGAAGCCCTGGCCGTCGGTGTTGTGGCCGACCAGCCGGCCGTCGGTGGCGACGACGGTGTTGACCGCACCGATCACCTCGGCCGAGGGGGCCAGGCCGTCGAGCAGCCCGATGACCGCCACCTTGTGCGGCAGGGAGCAGTTGAAGCCGGCCCAGCCCATCGCCCGCGCCCCTGCGACGGCATCCGCCAGGCCCTCGGGCGTGACCTCGCAGTTGAGGTAGCGGGCATCGAGCCCGTGGTGCCGGTAGGCGGCCTCGACCATGACGACGGTCGGGTTGCCCGCCGCCGGCGTGGAGAAGGACCCGGTGTGGATGCCGAGGAAGGTGGCCGTCATCGTCTGCGCCTCACGTCGTGGTGGTGCGGGTGGCTCGGGTGCGGTGCCGCGGGCCGCCTCGGCCGGGGGGCCCTGGCGGGGCGTGGAGGTGCCGGGCGCGGGGGTGAGGGGGTTGTCCATCGGGTGTCCTTCCTCAGGCAGGGCGGCGCACCGCGTCATCGTCGCACGAGGGCCCTCCCGGCGGCCCCGACAGGTCGAGGGCGAGGTGCACCTCGCCGTGCCGGCCGACCGCACCGGTCGGCACGAAGCCGAACACCTCGGACTCGACGTCCGGGCTGGTCTCGCGGAGCGTGACGTGGGGCACCACCTCAGGTCACCATTGGGGACGGTGGCCCGTCGAGGGAATGGCACCGGTCGTCGTATGGTTGAATGTTCAACAAATATCTCCCCGAGGAGCCTCCATGACCGCCTCCGACACCGCGTCGACCTCCGCCCGCCAGCCCGTCGTCTACCTGAGCCACGGCGCGCCGCCGCTGGCCGACGACGAGCTCTGGACGAGCGAGCTCGCCGCCTGGTCCGACGACCTGCCGCGACCCAGCGCCATCCTCGTCGTGTCGGCGCACTGGGAGCTCGCCCCGATCGCCGTCTCGGCCACCTCGGGTGACGTGCCCCTCCTCTACGACTTCTGGGGCTTCCCGCAGCGCTACTACGAGGTCACCTACGACGCACCGGGTGCGCCCGAGCTCACCCGGTCGGTGGCGGGGCTGCTCTCCGGCGCCGGCGAGACGCTGCACCAGGACCCCACCCGCGGGCTCGACCACGGTGCCTACGTCCCGCTCAAGGAGATATTCCCCGAGGCCGACGTGCCGGTGGTGCAGCTGTCGATGCCGACCCTCGACCCGCACCGCCTGTTCGCGCTCGGCGAGCGGCTCGCGCCGCTGCGCGACGAGAACGTGCTGATCCTCGGGTCGGGCTTCACGACGCACAACCTGGGCTGGTTCAACCCGAGCGCCCCGTCGGACGCCGCGCCGCCCACCCCCTCGGCCGAGTTCGACCACTGGGCCGCCGAGACGGTGGGCCGCGGCGACGTCGACTCGGTGCTCGACTTCCTCGCCAAGGCGCCGGCCGCCCGCGAGGCCCACCCGCGCACCGAGCACTGGGCGCCGCTCTACGTCGCGCTCGGGGCGGCATCCGCCTCGGG
>DASSQL010000299.1:0-2049 GCA_035702525.1 Ornithinibacter sp.
CGACACCATCGAGGCCTTCACGAAGATCTGCGACGGCGACTACGACCACGTCGGTGAGCAGGCGTTCTTCATGTGCGGTGGCCTCGACGACGTCGAGCGCCAGTGGGCCGAGATCCAGAAGAACCTCTGATGCCGCTCCAGGTCGAGATCGTCTCCGCGGACCGCAAGGTCTGGGAGGGTGAGGCGAGCCAGGTCAGCGCGCGCTCCATCGACGGCGACCTCGGCATCCTGCCGGGTCACACCCCCATCCTCTGCGTGCTCGCGGAGGGTGAGGTCCGGGTCAACGCCGACGGGTCGTGGCGCTCGGCGCAGATCGACGGCGGGTTCCTCTCGGTCGACCACGACCGGGTGACGATCATCGCCGAGTCGGTCGACGCCAGCGGCATGGGTTCCTGACATCGAGGGCCGGGGACCGCTCGCATGACGCCTTTCGTCGCTGCCGAGCTGGTCCTCGCCCTCGTCGTCCTGCTCGTCGTCGGCGCGCTCACCTTCGTGTGGGCGCGCCGTCGTTTCATCTCCGGCGACGGGCGCCCGGTCATGCTCTGCGCGCGACGCCAGGGCGATGCCGGGCGGTGGCGGCTGGGCCTGGCCCGGCTCAGCTCGGACCGCTTCGAGTGGTTCAGCATCGTCGGCCCCTCGCTGCGCGCAGAAGTGTCGTGGCAGCGCGGTGAGCTCGACTTCGGGACGGCCGTGCCGCTGCGCGACCCGATCCCCGGGCTCGCCGACCCGGTGGCGGTGCAGGGCCGGGCCGGGACGCAGTCGTGCGAGTTCGCGTTCGTGCCGGCGGCCTACACCGCCGTGCGGGCCTGGCTGGAGTCCAGCCCGCCCGGCTTCAACGTCAACGTCGCCTGAGGTCTCAGTCCTTCGCGGGGAGCTGCTCGCGGCCGCCGCCCGGCTGCCACAGGACGTCGCCGCCGGGCAGGTTGGCGCAGCGGGCCAGCACGAACAGCAGGTCCGAGAGCCGGTTGAGGTAGGTCGCCGTGACCGGGTTGACCCCGCCGTGCCCGCGGGAGTCGCCGGGCTCGGTGCCGTAGGCCTCGACCGCCGCCCAGACCGAGCGCTCGGCGCGCCGGACCACGGTCAGGGCCACGTGCAGGTACGCGGCACCCGGGGTGCCACCGGGCAGGATGAAGGACCGCAGCTTCTCGAGCGGTTCGAGGTAGCGGTCGCAGTCGGCCTCGAGCTCGGTGACCCACTCCGCCTTGACCCGCAGCGGCGGGTACTCGTAGCTGCGCTGGAGCGGGGTGGACAGGTCGGCGCCGATGTCGAACAGGTCGTTCTGCACCCGGGTCAGCACCACCCGCACGTCCTGCGGCAGGTCGCCGCAGGCGATGGCGACACCGATCGCCGCGTTCGCCTCGTTGGCGTCGGCGTACGCCGCGAGCCGGGGGTCGGTCTTGCTGGTGCGGCTGAGGTCGCCCAGCGCGGTGCTGCCGTCGTCGCCGGTGCGGGTGTAGATGCGGGTGAGGTTGACCATGCGCACAGCCTCGCAGACGCTGCATCCGGCCCCGTCGTTGGCATGAAGCGGACATTGTCCATTCTTTGCCCGCTCTTTACCCGCTGGGGGGTGACGCGACGACGCCGGAGTCTGTCTAATGGAGCCACGACGACGTGAGAGGGGGCACCGTGGCCGCTCAGGGGGATGCCATCGTGACCATCGCCGAGTACCAGGACGCCGGGGGGTGTCATGTGGCGCTGCGGGGGCGGCTCGACGTGCGCACGGTCGCGGACCTGCGGTTGACGTTGCACCGGCTGATCGCGAACGGCAGCACACCGGTGCTGCTCGACCTCGGCGAGGCCCACGTGGGTGACGCCACCGGGTTCGGCCTGATCGTCGAGTGCCAGCGGCGGGCCCGGCGCGCCGGGCGCCCGATGCGCATCGTCGCGGCCGACGAGCGCACCCGGCGGCTGCTGCGCCGCGCGCGGCTGCACTCGCTGCTCACCGTGGTGCCCGTCGCCGCGGACGAGCCGGCCCTGGCCGGCGCCGCGGGCTGACGCCTGCCGTCGACCCGGTCGATCGGGGCGACCCGGGGCGACCCGGGCCTCGCC
>DASSQL010000300.1:0-2435 GCA_035702525.1 Ornithinibacter sp.
GGGCCCGTTCGGCACCGTCGTGGCGCACCTCAGCCTCATCCTGGTCATGCTCGGCTTCGTCGTCAGCGCCACCACCGGCTTCAAGGACAAGGCGTTCATCGCCCCCGTCGGCGTGCCGGTCAGCGTCGGCCACGGCACCGGCCTGGTCGTCGAGGCGAAGTCGTTCACCGACGCCTACTACGACAACGGCGCCCCCAAGGACTACGTCTCCGACCTGGCCCTGACCAAGGACGGCCAGCAGGTCGCGCGCCACGAGACCCGGGTCAACTCGCCGCTCATCTACGACGGCGTCTGGTTCCACCAGTCGTCGTTCGGCAACGGCGCCGACGTGACCGTGACCGAGGGCGGCAAGGCCGTCCACTCCGGCCTGGTCCCCCTCCAGTGGACGTCCGACGACGGCCAGCAGAGCATCGGCCAGCTGAGCATCCCGTCGCGCGGCATCACCGTGTTCGTGGTCGAGGCCGCCTCGGGCCAGGTCCTCGCGGACCTGCCGGCCGGCTCGGCCCAGCTCGAGGTGCACAAGGCCGGCGTCAACGACCCCCTGGGCGCACCGGTCGTGAGCCAGGGCCAGTCGGCGGTCGTCGACGGCCTGACCTACACCTACGAGCGCAACCGCCAGTACACCGGCCTCACCGTCAAGCAGGACAAGGGCTCGTGGATCGTCTGGCTCGGCTCGGCCCTGCTGGTGCTCGGCAGCTGCCTGGTCTTCTTCATGCCGCACCGCCGGGTCTGGGTGCGCATCCACGACAACGCCGACGGCACGTCCCGCGTCATGGTCGGCGCCCCGGTCAAGCGGGACCCCGGCTTCGAGCCGGTCTTCCAGGAGCTGGTCTCCACCATCACCCGGCCTGACAGCCCCGTCGGCGCCACCCACGAGGAGTGACAGAAATGCTCAGCTACTCCCAGTTCGCGTTCGTCGCGGCACTCATCACCACCGTCCTCGCCTGCATCGCCTACGCCTGGGCGATGAGCGCGGGCCACCGCTCGACGTCGCGGGCACCGCAGAAGAAGGTGCTCGTCGCCGCCTACGGCGACGACCTGCTCGACGACCTCGACTCACTGCCGGAGGTCACCGAGGATGCCGGGTCGGGCCGCGACGCCGCGATGTCGGCGGCCACCCTCGCCAGGTACGGCACCCGCCTGACCTGGCTCGCGCTCGGGTTCCTCACCGTGTGCCTCGCCCTGCGGATGATGGCCACCGGCCACGGGCCGTTCGTCACCCAGTACGAGTTCGCGACGTCCCTGGCCTGGGGCATGCTCGCGGCGTACAGCTACTTCGAGTGGCGCTACCACGCACGCACGCTCGCCCTGTTCATCCTGCCGCTGACGGTGGTCGCCCTCGCCTACGCCGGCACCCAGAACAGCCAGGTCGACCCGCTCGTGCCCGCGCTGCAGAACAGCCTGCTGCTCACCATCCACATCATCGTGGCGATCTTCGCCTACGGCGCCTTCGCGATCTCCTTCGCCGCCGCCGCACTGACCCTGTGGACCCCGCGACGCTGGCGCCACCTGGTGCCCAAGGACGACGTGCTCGACCGGCTCGGCTACCGCGCGGTCGTCATCGGCTTCCCGCTCGACACCATGGTCCTCATCCTCGGCGCCGTCTGGGCCGAGATCGCCTGGGGCAGCTACTGGAGCTGGGACCCCAAGGAGACCGCCTCGCTCGTGACCTGGCTCATCTACGGCGGCTACCTCCACGCCCGCGTCGCCCGCGGCTGGACCGGGCGCCGCGCCGCCTGGCTGCTCGTGATCGGCTTCGCCAGCGTCGTGCTGACCTTCGCCGGCAACGCGTTCTTCGGCGGCCTGCACAGCTACGCGTGACCCGGAGGGACCGGCAGACGGCAAGGAAGTGACCGACATGGACCACGACGACCTCTTCGACGACGACCTCCTGCCCGACCCCACCCCGGGTCGGTCGGCGGCCCCGGTGCGCACCGCCCGCCTCGCACCGCAGCCGGTGGAGCACGTCGCGGGGGTCGACGTGCTCGCCGATCCCGCCACCGCGCGCGCACCGCGCCCGGGGCCGGGGTCGGGGGCCGGTGGTGGCCGGCCGGGGCTGCGTGAGCGGATCCGCTCGAGCCGGTTCGGCACGCTGGCCGTGCTGCTCGTGACCGCGGCCCTCGTGGCCGGTGGCGCGTGGCTGGTCAACGGGCAGCGCACCGAGGCGGCCACGGCCGCCGGCACCACGGTCGTCACCCTGCCCGGGACGTCGACGGTGCCCGCCCCGAAGGTCGGCGCGGCCGCGCAGGACTTCACCCTGTCGACCATCGACGGTAAGACGGTGTCGCTCGGCGAGTTCAAGGGCAAGGCCGTCTGGGTCGTCTTCGGCGCCAGCTGGTGCGCCGCCTGCCAGGCCGAGGTCGCCGACATCCAGGCCGCGCACGAGAAGTACGGCCCGCAGGGCCTGGTCGTGCTCGCCGTGAACATCAACGAGA